>JANNDZ010000321.1:0-4178 GCA_031378395.1 Pseudanabaena sp. OTE_75_metabat_487_sub | reverse complement strand
GCGAAGCCCGCCGAAACGTTTTTTGGTTTTATTAAATTTTTGATCCTAAGTAAAATCTGTGTTGCTATAAATTGGGGTTTCAAGACGACGCGAAGCACCGATTCTCAAATTTGGATTTATGAAGGTTTGCAAAGCAAATCTATACATTTTTGTAACTCTAGTTGAAAAACCCGATACGCTCATCTATTGTGATACCAGCACTTTTGAATTAACCATTACAGATATGGCGATCGCAGCAGTTATCTACATCTCAGTGTCTGTACTTTTAGTAATAAGTGCAGGTATATTTTTCGTTAAAGCTATCCATTCTTTAATGGACAAAAAACAACCATCAAATTACAAGCGTACAGAACAAGTAATGTTTTTACGCCCTAAATCTAACGATCCCCTAGCGATTTCCTCCCGACGAGAAGAAATCATTGCTATGCTGGAACGACAATTTGCTAGTAGCCCATCATCTGACTCCTAGCACTAAGAACTAGTAGGAGCAAAGATGACGGTTGAATTCCCTATCTCCACTGGAGAGGCAGATTATGTGGCTCGCCGCAAACAACTGCGAAAACAACGCCGCCTTCGCATCTTTCAACGCATTTGGCAATTAACATTTATCACAGGACTTACGGGTGCGATGCTCTGGGTAGCTATGCTCCCAGAGTGGCAGTTACGTAGTGCCAATCAAATTGAGATTGAGGGTAATAATCTCCTTTCCAAGGAAACCATCAAAAAATCTCTAGCGATTCAATATCCTCAGTCAATTTTTCAAATTCAACCTCAGGCGATCGCTACCCAATTGGAGGCAAGTGCCCCAGTATCAAAGGTTTTAGTATCGCGCACTATTTTTCCGTCCAAGTTGACCATTCAACTCCAAGAACGTTTGCCGATCGCCAAGTCTACACGCAATGGTCAGCAAGGATTTCTCGATGCTGAAGGCATATGGGTCTCAGCTAAAGCCTATCCGTCGAATATTAATAAACCAAATCTTGTGGTTTTAGAGCCAAATAATCGAGCGATCAGCCAATGGTCAACCCTTTATCGCCAAGTTAGCCAAAGTCAAGTCAAAATTTCGCAAGTAGATGCTAGAGATGAATCAAATCTTATTTTGACTACAGAGCTTGGTCTGGTATATTTTGGCATATACAAGCCATCGCTTTTTACTACACAGTTAGAAACACTTGATCGGCTGAGAACATTGCCAGAAAGACTTAAATCAAATAGTTTTAACCACATTGATATCAGTCAGCCCAGCAATCCAATTTTGGAAATGAATGTGCCATCAAAAGATAAATCTTCAGAAACAAAATCTTAAACTGTCGTTTTAAGGCTATTATTATTTTTTTCTGGTAGGTTTAAACTGTTACTCGAAATTCTGACTCGAATGGAGTTTAAGCTTAGCAAAATCTAGAGAGCATCAGTAAAACGATTCTATTTATGACATTCCTTGATAAATGACATCTCAAAATGACTGGTCAGATTTGAACTCAAATGGTTCGGAAAACGGAGAAGTAGACGTGCAAATGGATGAACTTTCTGAGTTTTCAAATAACTCTAGACTACACCTAAGTCACTCTCACAATCGTATGAAGCAGCAGTTAGGCGTTGATGCAAAAGCGGATAATATCATGTTGGGCAGTGTTGCAAAAATTAAAGTAATTGGTGTTGGTGGCGGTGGCGGCAACGCTGTAAATCGCATGATTGCAAGCGATGTGGTCGGTGTAGAGTTTTGGTCGTTTAATACTGACGCTCAAGCATTGCTACAGTCATCCGCCTCTAAACGCTTTCAGATGGGTCAAAAACTGACCAGAGGCTTAGGTGCTGGCGGTAATCCTGCGATCGGGCAGAAGGCGGCCGAAGAGTCTCGTGATGACATTGCTGCGGCTGTTGAAGGAGCAGATTTAGTATTTATTACCGCAGGTATGGGTGGTGGTACTGGCACTGGAGCCGCGCCAATTATTGCTGAAGTAGCCAAAGAGGCTGGCGCTTTGACTGTTGGTATAGTCACCCGCCCCTTTACCTTTGAAGGTAGACGACGTGGACAGCAAGCCGAAGAAGGAATTGCAGGTTTGCAGAGCCGCGTTGATACTCTGATTGTGATTCCCAACGATAAGTTACTCTCGGTGATTTCTGAGCAAACCCCCGTCCAAGAGGCGTTTAGGGTTGCTGATGATATCCTGCGTCAGGGAGTACAGGGAATATCAGACATTATTATGATTCCTGGGTTGGTTAATGTTGACTTTGCCGATATTCGCGCAATTATGGCGGATGCAGGCTCCGCAATGATGGGCATTGGCATTGGTTCAGGCAAGTCTAGAGCCAGAGAAGCCGCTATGACTGCTATTTCTTCACCTTTACTTGAAACTTCAGTCGAAGGGGCAAGTGGAGTTGTCTTTAATATCACAGGTGGCGAAGATATGACACTACATGAAGTCAACGCTGCCGCAGAGACAATTTATGAAGTTGTTGATCAAAATGCCAATATTATCTTTGGGGCAGTGATTGATCCTAAGATGGATGGTGAGATTCGGATTACGGTAATTGCGACGGGCTTTGCTCCCAAATCACACCCTGCAATCCCACCACAAATTGCTAAAAAAGTTCAACCTCTACCTCCTAGCGCGCAAACAAGAACGTCAACTTCTTCAATGCCCAGTACATCCCAATCCGAAATTAAGCTTAGTAAGCCAGGACTAGATATTCCTGATTTTTTACAACGTCGCCGCCCACCTAAATAAAAGCCATAAATTAGAAGCATAGCCTCTAAATTTATGGCTTTTATTTCCTTATGAATAAAAAATGGCTGAAAAAATATCTAGTTTAATCATAAACAGATAGTGCGAATAGCGGATTAAGCCTGACAATAGAATGATGGCTATGTTACCTCCTGATAAATTGCAGTGACACACTTAACGACTACTAGGCATGGACTTCACCGACTACCTTCTTTAAATAGTGGTGAAGACCGACTTAGGCTGTTTGCTGGCTCAGCAAATTTGCCACTTGCCCAAGAGATTTCCCGTTATTTAGGTATAGAACTAGGGCCTATGGTGCGAAAAAATTTCGCTGACGGGGAAGTCTATGTGCAAGTACAGGAATCGATTCGGGGTTGTGATGTTTATCTGATTCAACCTACTTGTCGCCCTGTTAATGACCATTTGACTGAATTATTAATTATGATTGATGCCTGTCGTCGGGCTTCGGCAAGACAGATCACCGCAGTGATGCCTTACTATGGCTATGCCCGCGCTGATCGCAAAACCGCAGGACGAGAGTCAATCACCGCGAAATTAGTTGCTAACTTGATCGTGCAGTCTGGAGCCAATCGCGTGATTGCGATGGACTTACACTCAGCTCAGATTCAAGGGTATTTTGATATTCCTTGCGATCATGTTTATGGCTCTCCAGTTTTATTTGATTACCTCAAAGAAAAGAATCTACCTGATTTGGTGGTGGTTTCGCCAGATGTCGGGGGAGTGGCTCGCGCTCGTGCTTTCGCCAAAAAACTTGATGATGCGCCTTTAGCTATCATTGATAAACGTCGCCAGAGTCACAATGTGGCTGAGGTGATGAATGTGATTGGAGATGTGTCGGGTAAAACGGCTGTCCTTGTCGATGACATGATTGACACGGCAGGGACGATTTATGAAGCGGCTAAGCTGTTGAGAAAAGAGGGGGCGCGACAAGTTTACGCTTGTGCTACCCATGCTATTTTTTCACCACCAGCAATTGATCGACTATCAAGTGGCGTGTTTGAAGAAGTAATTGTGACTAACTCGACCCCCGTTAGGCAGGAGAACTACTTTCCTCAATTGCGGGTGCTATCGGTTGCGGACCTTTTGGGGGAGACAATCTGGCGAGTTCACGAAGATACTTCGGTAAGTAGCATGTTTAGATAGCGATCGCTTTCAATCTCTTGAAAAGGTCAGTTTTTATTTCGTAATTATTTTCACAATCATACTTAATCCAAGAAAATGTACAGTATGATACAAATTGCAATTATGTAGTAAGTTTAAGTGAGAACACTCACATCTATTTATAGACAAGCTTGCTAAGTTATGACTTATTTTGTCGAATTAAAGTGATTTTAATGATCTTCTAAAGTCATGACTTTTAAGGCAATGTACAGTGAATCTACATATATTTTCTCTTTGTACATTTAGATGGAAGTTAACATACGTTACTCA
>JANNDZ010000286.1:0-7278 GCA_031378395.1 Pseudanabaena sp. OTE_75_metabat_487_sub | reverse complement strand
TTGAGCCATTGCATAATTAAAACTCGGTGGGATAAATCGCGACTAATCCCTGTCCCGATCGCCTTCAGAGATCGCCCCAATGCTGATGTACTTTTGCCTTTACCTGCGCCCGTATAAATTTCGATTCCCGTCACACCATATTTTTCGGCATGGGCATCATCATGCGATCTCATTTCAGAATGGAGATCAGCGATATCAACTAATGATTGAGGTGCACCGCGTCCTGTGCAGATTACTTCGAGATGGGGTGGCTTGTTTTTTAAATCTTTGACAACGCGATCGACGGGGATTAAGCCTAAATCCAAAACAGGATTAATCTCGTCTAAGACAACGACTGAGTAAAGTCCTGAAGCCATTGCTCCTTTAGCGATCGCCCAACCTCTTTCTGCTTCTTGGCGATCGAAAGGAGTGACATGCTCAGCATCAAAAAACTCTGAGCGTCCAGTCCGCACATGATCGATTAAATGGGGAAATCCCTGTTGCAATGCGGAAATTGCGGCATCTTCCGAATATTCTCGCTCCGAACCTTTGAGAAAGCGCAATAACAAAATTCTTGTGCCAAAGGGTGATGTGTCGGACATGCCTAAGCCAAGCGATCGCAGGACTACCCCCAAAGCCGCCTGTGATTTACCTTTGCCTGTTCCGTCATAAACATGGATTTGTCCGATCTCACGTTCGGGACGCACCTGTGCGGTCATGATGCCTATCGCTGCCATGTTTTTATCTAAGCTCTTTCATTTCTCATTCATTGTGATTATATCGAAAACCAAAGGATCAAAGATGCCATAAAGCGCTACCTACGATCCTTTGATCCTTTGGTACAGAATGCTAAAATCTACGTCTTAGAACCAATACATTTGTGTCATGAGAAAATTTGCAGCGCGATCGCTAATTACCCTTGTAGCTATGACCACCGCCTTGTTAGCTGCGGTAACACCTATGCGATCGCAGACCAAGCCCAGCACAATACCATACTCAACGCTAAACCCAACGACCTCGGTTGAGATTTCGCGACCAGAGAAGCCAGAAAACAATTTGGGTAAAAAGGCTAGTTTCGTGAAAATGTTTGAAGACATTGCGATCGCACCGAGCTTTACGCCGAAATCGATCCAACTGCGGGGCATTAGTGGTGGTGGAGTCGAGACTCAAAAAAAATCTGGACGAAAAGTGACCGAAACAGGCGACTGTATTGGCTTTATTGACGCAGAACCAGATCACAAGATTACGCTCACCAAACCATTTAAATATCTCAACATGCAGGTCAAAAGCTCTGGCGACACAATCTTGCTCGTGCGCGGGCCAGGTGGAAGTTGGTGTAGTGACGATGTTGGCGATCGCAATCCAGCGATCGGTGGCGATTGGCTAGAAGGAACCTATGAAGTATGGGTCGGCTCCTATGAAGAAAATACTTCTTTTCCTTATTTACTCGAACTTACAGAGCAACCCTAATCACTTCATAAAAAAAGAGAAATGGATATGCGGCGCTTTGCGCCGTCTATCCATGCAGAATCGAGCAACCCTAATCACCTCATCAAAAAAGAGGTAGAGATAGGCGGCGCTTATCTCTACCTATCTCTAGAGAATTAAATTGGACAGCCTAAAGTTTGGCGACTGTCATTTTTGGTAAAAGGGTGCGTGCCACTAGCGATCGTACAGAGATATAAGCGCGTGCGATCGTCTAAATTCCGAACGCCTGTAAACTCTGTATCCGCACAGGTTCGTAAATTCTTGAAGATTGCGCCCCGCAAATTTGTACCACGCATATTAGAACCCTTCATAATTGCGCCTGTAAAGTCGGCTTCAATCAAGTTTGCCCCACTAAAATTAGTGACACTAAGGTTTGCTCGAATAAATTTACTATTAGAAGAATTTGACCAAGTTAAATTTGCCCAACTTAGATCTGCATCAGAAAAGTTTGCGCCCCTTAACAAAGCACCTCTAAGATTTGTTTCAATCAAGTTAGCTCCTGTCAAGTTCGCCTCGATTAGATTAGCGCTACTCAAATCAGCTTTGTTCAAAGTAGAGCCACGCAAATCAATACCAATCAAGATGACACTGCGTAATTGAGCGTTATTAAGATCTATGTTGGAAAAGTTCCGTTGTCCCTGTTTGTATAGTTCCAACAGTTGCGCGACTTCCAAGACGTTTACTCCTAGCAGATGATTATGACTTAGTTAGCTTCAGTTACTGGCAATAAAAATATCTCAATTGTCAGCGCCTAGCAAATTTTTTTGATAATTAAGCTCTGGGCTAAAATCTTAGCCTACTTTAAGCTTTCATCTCAAGCCAAAATGTAAATCACAGCCAAAAACTTGAAATCAATTTTGTTGAAAACTGCCTGTGACATGTAGCAATCCTACAGCGTTTGATCAGTAATTGATACCAATAGTTTTAGAGAATGTGCACCTTTGGTGCACATTCTCTAAAACTATCTAATCTCATAAATGAGAACTGATGGTGGACTACGACAATATTTGCAGAATGCTAGTCTGGGAAACACTATAAGATATAAGCTGTATATAAACTTTAATTAAGTTGCTTTAATTTAAGTTGCCCATTGATTTTGTCTAAATTTTCAGTAACCCGCTATGAGTACGACCGAGCTTCCCAAACAATATAATCCTCTCGAATCTGAAGCCAAATGGCAAAAATATTGGGAGGAAAGTGGCGTATTTGTAGCAGCCAGCGAAAGCGAAAAGGAACCCTACTGCATCATGATCCCGCCACCCAATGTCACGGGCAGCTTACATATGGGTCATGCTTTTCAAGAAGTGTTAATCGATATCTTGATCCGCTATCACCGTATGCGCGGGTTTAATACTCTCTGGCTCCCTGGTACAGATCACGCCAGCATCGCCGTACAGGCTATTCTCGATAAACAAATTAAAGCCGAAGGCAAAACCAATCAAGAAGTCGGGCGTGAAAAATTTCTTGATCGCGCATGGAAATGGAAAGCCGAATCTGGCGGGACAATTGTTTACAATTGCGCCGCTTAGGTGTATCTGCTGATTGGACGCGCGAACGCTTCACGATGGATCAAGGGTTGTCTAACTCGGTAACTGAAGCCTTTGTCAAACTCTACGAAGCAGGCTTGATTTATCGGGGAGAATATTTAGTCAACTGGTGTCCAGAATCTCAATCAGCCGTATCTGATCTCGAAGTTGATAGCAAAGAAGTAAATGGTCATCTTTGGCATTTTCGCTATCCGTTAGCCGATGGCTCTGGACATCTAGTAGTTGCGACCACTCGTCCCGAAACAATGTTGGGTGATACTGCTGTTGCGGTCAATCCTGAAGACGATCGCTATAAGCATCTAATTGGCAAGACAATTATGTTGCCAATTATGAATCGAGAAATTCCGATTATTGCGGATCAATATGTTGACCCAAAATTTGGCAGTGGTTGCGTCAAAATTACACCTGCTCACGATCCGAATGACTTTGAGATGGGCAAGCGTCATCAGCTTCCACTAATCAATATTCTCAATAAAGATGGCTCGATCAATGAGAATGGTGGTGAATTCCAAGGACAAGATCGCTTTGTAGCGCGAAAAAATGTAGTGGCTAAGCTCGATGAACTGAGCTTATTAGAAAAAATTGAAGACTATGCTCATACTGTTCCCTATTCAGAGCGTGGCAAAGTTCCTGTGGAGCCATTGCTCTCAATTCAGTGGTTTGTGAATATCAAGCCACTCTCAGATTTTGCATTGGAACAATTTGACAAACAAAATTCGCCAACCTTCATCCCCGATCGCTGGGGAAAGGTTTATCGTGATTGGCTAATTCGTCTTAAAGATTGGTGTATTTCCCGTCAACTATGGTGGGGACATCAGATTCCTGCATGGTATGCCCCCGATGGGACAATTTTTGTAGCACGGACTGAAACTGAAGCCTATGCCCAAGCTAAAGTAAAATTCGGAGAAGATATAACTTTAGAGCGTGATCCGGATGTGCTAGATACATGGTTCTCGTCTGGTTTATGGCCATTCTCGACTTTGG
Organism: Pseudanabaena sp. OTE_75_metabat_487_sub; assembly: GCA_031378395.1. Taxonomy (GTDB): domain Bacteria; phylum Cyanobacteriota; class Cyanobacteriia; order Pseudanabaenales; family Pseudanabaenaceae; genus Pseudanabaena. The sequence continues at coordinate 3,280 of JANNDZ010000286.1, read as the reverse complement.
GCTGGCCTGAGCAAACACAGGACTTTGAGACTTTCTATCCCACTAGTGTGCTAGTTACTGGCTTTGACATTATCTTCTTCTGGGTCGCACGGATGACGATGATGGCAGGTTATTTCACTGGCAAGATGCCTTTCCATACTGTCTATATTCATGGACTGGTGCGCGATGAAAATAATCAGAAGATGTCTAAGTCCAAAAACAACGGCATCGATCCATTAGTTCTAATTAACAAATATGGAACTGATGCTTTGCGTTATTCCCTAGTTAAAGAGGTAACAGGCGCAGGGCAAGACATTCGCCTTGATTACAATCGCAAAACCGATGAATCGACGACTGTAGAGACAGCCAGAAATTTCGCGAATAAGCTCTGGAATGCTTCGCGATTTGTAATGATGAATCTCGATTTGAACCGTGGTTCCGTCACAATTCAAATCGAAAATCTGGAACTTGCCGATCGCTGGATTTTGTCGCGTTACTATCAAACCGTTTTACAGGTGCGGGAGCAGCTTGATGCCTATAGCATGGGCGAAGCAACCAAAAGCTTATACGAGTTCTTCTGGGGTGACTTCTGTGATTGGTATATCGAGCTAGTCAAGTCACGTTTACAGGAAGAAGCCAATCCAACTTCTCGCGCTACGGTGCAGCAAACCCTTGCCTTTGTCCTTGATGGGATTTTGCGGCTATTGCATCCATTTATGCCTCACGTCACTGAGGAAATCTGGCAATTGCTCACCTATGGCACAAGCGAACCATCTAGCGATCGCCCTGTTTTAGCCATCCAACCCTATCCTGAAATTGATACCACCCATATTAATGAGGAACTAGAAGAACAGTTCAAATTAATCATTGGCACAATTCGTACGATTCGCAATCTTCGCGCTGAAGCCGAAATTAAGCCAAGCCTAAAGGTAAAAGTGATTTTGCAATCCGACAGCGATCGCGAACGGACTTTGCTCGAAGCTGGACAAAGCTATATTCTTGACTTGGCAAGAGTCGAAGATTTGGCAGTGCTGGCAACTGTTGATGATGCGGCAACTGAAGAGGCGATCGCAGGTGTAGTTGGCACAGTCCAAGCGATCGTGTCGTTAGTCGGTGTTGTTGATATAGCTCAATTGGTTGCCAAGCTAGAGCGCAGTCTTAAGAAATTGGAAGGGGCGATCGCATCTAGTCAAGGTCGTTTGAGCAATGAAGGCTATGTTAAAAAAGCCCCGCCTGAAGTGGTCGCAACCGCCCGCGCAGAAATGGAAGAATCCTTGAAACAGCAAGAGATTCTTAAAGCACGTCTAGCTCAGTTGCAGAAATAAATAGAGAAGGCGCTTTGCGCCTTCTCTATTTATTATGTTGAAAGTGCTGCTTTGCAGCACTTTCAACATAATTTTTAGTTCAGCGCAAAGCGCTGTAAATATTTTTATGTTAAATGCTACTTTGTCCGACAAGCTCAATCGCTTACGTCAAATCTTCAACGAATCATCGCAAGTCTTGGTAGCCTATTCGGGCGGCATTGATAGCACCCTTGTCGCTAAAGTTGCCTTTGATGTTTTAGGCGATCGCGCCTTAGCGATTACGGCAAATTCACCATCATTATTACCTGCCGACCTTGCTGCGGCTCAAGTACAAGCCGAATTTATGGGGCTTAAGCATCAAATCGTGCAAACCGAGGAGATGAATAACCCCAACTACACCTCCAATCCGATTAATCGTTGCTATTTCTGCAAAAGTGAACTGCACGACACCCTTAAGCCTCTAGCGAAAACAATGGGCTATGGCTATGTCGTCGATGGCTTAAATGCTGATGATTTGCAAGATTATCGCCCTGGCATACAGGCGGCAAAAGAACGCGGTGTGCGATCGCCTCTAGCCGAAGTGGGGATTAGCAAAATCGAAGTTCGGATGTTATCGCAATATCTAGGAATGCCTTGGTGGGATAAGCCTTCTCAGCCCTGCTTAAGCTCACGCTTTCCCTATGGTGAGGAAATAACCATTGAGAAATTACGGCGCGTTGGTAATGCAGAACAATATCTGCGCGATCGCGGCTGGAAAGGCGATATCCGCGTGCGCTCGATGGGTGATACCGCCAAGATTGAAGTATCTAGCGATCGTCTGCGCGAATTTATGGACTTTATGGCGATCGCTGATCTGACTAAAACCTTTCGAGAATATGGATTCACTCTAATTACCTTGGACTTAGAAGGATTTCGGAGCGGGAAGCTAAATGATGCGATCGCGCAATAAACAAAGAAAAGGAGGCTACACAATGTGTGGTCTCCTTTTCTTTGTTTATTGCACGAATTTTTCAAGATTTTTGAAAAAGTTTCTGTCGATTGATTAGAAATTCTTATGTATTGCCCTTAAATGTTTTGCTTAACTTCTTAGTTATTCTGTTTTAGTTGCGACTTTTTTAAATGCAAAAATCTAAAATCAGTCCATATCAAACATATTTATCAAAATGCTTCTAAATAGTTTCTGTAGATTTATTTTTCGTATCTATCCTAAGATTGATTTATCGCTATTTCTGACACTTTGTTTCTGAGAGTATGTCTTCATAAGGTTTACATACGAACAAAACTTAAGATGAACCACCTTCAAAACTGAAATTTTCTTGTATATTGAAGCCTTATGCATATAAAACTTATTTAAGAGCAAAACTACCTATGTCTAAAGACATACTTTTGCAGAGTTTTTTTTGTATTAATGAGTACAAAGTTCCATTTTTATAAAGAATTCTAATGAGAAAGAAGCAAAATTTTGATTTTTAACAGAAAAGAAGAGCTCAAATCTTCTTGTGGTAAGGGTTATGCGGCTAAGTTGTTGTCATTTTGAATAACCATGTTAATCTAAATTACATGAACGAACCATTAAAGTTTTGTTCCTAGTTTGAGAAACTTGTTGTTGGCGATTTCATTTACAAGTCATTCCCAGCCAGGTTTTCATCAATAGTTTAGTCGTTTATCTTCATTTTCTGTTTTACCTATGCTTAATTGGAACTGGAGCTACACTCTTTCTACCTCAGTAGTAGCTCTTGCTATCGCATCAAGTCTTGCTAGCCATAGCGCACAGGCTCAATCAGGATCTCAGCTAGAAGTCAAAACTTCTAATGCATCTACTTCTCTTAAAGTTGGTGAGACCAGATCGCAGTCCTTGATTTCCTTGGTACCGACATCCTCGCCCACGAGGGTCATGCTAATCTCCTCGAAGGACCAGAAAAGGTACTCCATTCTCACGTAGTATGTTTTCCCGGCCAGGGCATTGAGCGACAGCCTGTCTTGCTTGCTTGATATGG
>JANNDZ010000232.1:0-8557 GCA_031378395.1 Pseudanabaena sp. OTE_75_metabat_487_sub | reverse complement strand
GTCAAGAACTCAAGTTCTTGACTTATTTGCTCAAATCATCTAACTGTTACAGTTCACCGATCGCATATTCGATCATCTTTAACAATGACTTACTCATTTGCTCGAAGCCTTGACGCTTGAGGGCAGAAATCGCGATCGCATCAGGATATTGCTCTAGAATTGCCTTGGGATCTTCAACCGCATCGATTTTATTGAAAACTAATAAAATTGGGCCGACAGCGATCGGCATATCTTTGAGAATTTTATCCACAGATTTGAGTTGAGTTTCCCACGAAGAATGAGAAGCATCGACTAGATGCACTAATACGTCAGCTTCTGAGACTTCTTCGAGCGTGGCGCGAAAAGCATCAACAAGAGATTTGGGCAATTCATGGATAAAGCCTACAGTGTCAGTAAGTAGAACCGTATGGATTTGGTCATCTTCACCTGTAAGTCTGAGGCGGCGCGTGGTAGGGTCGAGGGTGGCGAATAACTTGTCGGCTGCATAAACATCGGCTTTAGTCATAGCATTCAGCAAAGTCGATTTGCCAGCGTTGGTATAACCAACGATCGCAACCGTAGGAACCTCTTGATCAACGCGCTTTTGGCGAATACGCGATCGCTGTGCTTGCAGATGATTAACTTGTTGCTGAAGGAACGTGATTCGCTTCTGGATCACACGGCGATCGGTTTCTAGTTTTGTTTCACCAGGCCCACGTGTGCCAATACCGCCGCCGAGTCTCGATAGAGCCTGTCCATGCCCTGCTAAGCGCGGTAATCGATATTCGAGTTGAGCTAGCTCAACTTGTAACTTCCCTTCCGACGACTGGGCACGTTGGGCAAAAATATCGAGAATTACTTCTGTGCGATCGCTAACTCGTAGGCCGATCATTCTTTCGATATTGCGAGTTTGGGAAGCTGTAAGTTCGCGATCAAATACCACTAGATTTGCGCCTTTAGTTTGCGCAGCGATCGCTAGTTCTAATACTTTGCCTTCACCGAGAACGGTCTGAGGATGAGGTCGTTCGCGTTTTTGCCAGAGAGCATCTAACACTTTGCCGCCTGCACTTTCTACTAAATGACCGAGCTCGATCATCGCAAAGGGCATGGAGTCAGATTTTTCTTTTTGTAGCATCAATCCTACTAGCATTACCCGATCTTGATTATCGTCAGTAGCCCGACCAGCAAAATTACGGCTAAATTCTTCTTCTAGCCCTTCTACTAATTCTAAGAAATCTTGCTTAGACAGCGCCTCCACCGTCATCAATTTGGAAACGCGCCAAGCATTCTGTTGTTCGGGTAATTCTGTATCAGTAGCTGGTAATAAATGTGCTAAATAGCCGCGTTCAGTATGACCTTTAAGATTTACTGACAAAATTACCAACGCATCAAGGCGTTGCATCAACATCGCCGTTAAGTCAGTGGGATTGGGGTACTCAGCATCAGGACTTGAACAAATGCAGCGCAATCCACTGAGGCGATCGCTACCATAGCGTGGTAATTCCAAAGGTGGGATTTTGGTTTGATTTGGTGTACCGATCGCGACACGGATCACCTGTCCGCGCCGATTAACATAGATGCAGATAGATTCCTTTAGCTCAGCACTGACTGCGGCAAGGCGTTGAGCTAATTCGGGTGTGACAAGGCTATCTTGAGGTAAGCGCGATCGATATAGCCGATCTAGTTGCTTTAATTGGTGAGCCTTCAGTCCTTGGGTTTTTCCGTAAATAGTTTCGATATGCGTTACTCAGTATAATTATTACTACAATTATACTGAGTATGATGCGATGAAAGCCGCAGCCCTTTTTTTGGTAACCCATGGCAGTAGCGATCGCCGTTCATGGACAGCATTACAAAATTTAGTCACAGTAGCGCGATCGCAAAGTGATCTCTATATTAGCGGCGGGTGTCTGGAAGGGCAGCAACTTAGCCTATCGCAGCAATTAGAAAAATTTGCGACCGAGGTAATCCAAGTCGGTATTTCCGAAATTGTGATCTTGCCTTTGTTCTTACTAGAAGGGGTTCATGTCAGCAATGATATTCCTGAACAAGTTGCGATCGCCCAAAGCAGCTTACAAACGATGTTTCCCGATCTGCTGCCAAATAAGTTTATATTTCGGACAATGGCTCACTTGGGCACAGCTTTTCAGATTCCGAGTTTACTATTACAGCACTTTGAGAAATATACTGAGCATAGCAACTTAGAAAAGCAAGGACGCATTTTAATGGCGCATGGGAGTCGTCGGGCTGGGGCAAATCGAGTGGTTGAGGACTTGGCAACACAGAGTCAAGCGATCGCAGCCTACTGGGGAGTAGAGCCAAAAATTGAAACTCAAATCGAGAATTTAATATCACAGGGAACAAATAAAGTTACTGTGTTGCCGTATTTTTTAACCGAAGGTGGGATCACTGAAGCAATCGCCAATAAACTTAAAGCATATAGCGATCGCATTCAGATTCAGCAGTTACCTGTGCCATTATCGAATGAGCAGATTGTAGATTTAGCATTGAAATCCGCAGGCTAACGAGTTGTGTCCCCGCCTTTGGGGGGACACAACTCGTTAGCCTAGAAACAGCTATAGTAAGACCGACAAGGTAAAAAAAGTTGGCTGAAAGATATAAACATCTTAATCCCATATATCAAGAGATCCTCAAGCAAGAGCGTCTCAAAAACTTGATGCGAATAGCTAAATGTATTGAGAATAGTACTGTTGGTATTTTTGAGACAACTCTAGATGACCAAATTCGGGGAATTAGCGTATCTTTTTGTGATTTATTAGGATATGGCGCTGAGCAAATCTGCCAACTTAAGTATGAGCAGATTTGTCATCCAGATGATTTATCCGCTTACTATTTTCTCAAAGAGAGATTACTGTCAGGAGAAATCGATCATTGTTATATCAATGTGAGATATATCCGTGAAGATGGTCAGATTGTCCAAGTTCTCCAAAGTACAGATCTTGATATTAGTGGATCGAAAGAACCTCATTTTGTGAATCGATTTGAAGATATTACTGATTGGGAGCAGACCGCAAAAAATCAGCAGGATTTTGAAAATCGCACTCGCTACTTATTCGAGAATAACCCTAATCCCATGTGGATTTATGATCTGGAAACACTGGGCTTTTTGGCAGTAAATCAGTCTGCAATCAATCACTATGGCTATAGTGAAGATGAATTTCTATCGATGACATTGCCAGACATTCGCCCTCCTGAAGATGTGCCTAGACTCTTAGAGGCGATCGCCAAGGTGTCAGAGGGATTTAGTGAGCCTGAAGTATGGAGACATTGCAAAAAAGATGGCACGCAAATTTTTGTGGAAGTTTCGGCGCATACACTTGACTATCAAAATCATCGGTGCGAACTGATTTTGGTAAACGATATCACCCAGAAAATGCAGGCTGAAGAATCCCTCAAACGAGCTGAAGCTAGGTATCGCGGCATTTTTGAACATGCCATTGAAGGGATTTTTCAGTCCACTGTTGATGGAAGATTTTTAATTTCCAATCCAATGCTAGCTGAAATATATGGATATGCATCTCCAGAAGACTTGATTGCTAACCTTACGGATATCGAGCATCAACTCTATGTTGAACCTCAACGGCGGTTGGAGTTAATCAAACTTTTGGAGGAGCAAGAAGATGTTAAATTTTTTGAATCCGAGGTTTATCGTCAGGATAAATCAATCATATGGACTTCAGAAAATGTTCATGCAGTGCGGGATAAGGCTGGAAATATTCTCTATTTTGAGGGAACAGTTGAAGATGTTACAGCAAGTAAGCGAGCTAAAGCCGAGATCGAACATCTCGCTTTTCATGACTCTCTCACCAATTTACCAAATCGCGTTCTCTTTCGCGATCGTCTTTCAACCGCTTTAGTAAAAGCCCATGATCATCTGCAAATAGATCTTGATCAAAATAGTCTCATCGAAATTAAATCCACTTCTCCGATACTAGCGGTAATGTTTCTTGATTTAGATCGCTTTAAGTTAGTAAACGACACTATGGGACATGCTGCTGGCGATCGCCTGCTGATCGAAGTTGCTAAAAGGCTGACCGAGTGCATGTTTGACAACACTTTTTTGGCAAGGATGGGTGGAGATGAGTTTATGATTCTTGTGCCTGAATTGCAAAGTGTGGAGTCAATCCAGCAATTTGCCCAAATGATTTTACAATCCTTTGAAAGTCCTTTCTTTGTCGAAGAAATGTCGCTGTATATCGGTACTAGCATTGGTATAAGTCTCTATCCCAATGATGGTCAAGATGAAGAGACCTTGATGAAAAATGCTGATACCGCAATGTTTCGCGCTAAAGAGCGTGGACGTAATCATTATCAACTCTACAACCATGCGATTGGCGCAAAAGTTAAGGAATATGTGGCGATCGAGTATGGGATTCGCCAAGCTCTTGAACGTTCAGAGTTTCAGGTTTTCTATCAACCACAAATGAATCTTGTCACTGGCGAAATTGATTGTATGGAGGCTTTGGCACGCTGGCTACATCCTGAACTCGGATGGGTTCCCCCTAATCAATTCATTCCTGCTGCGGAAGAGCATGGCCTGATCGTACGCTTGGGCGAATGGGTGCTACAAACTGCCTGCAAGCAAAATCGGGCTTGGCAAATTCAAGGATTACCGCCAATTCGGATGGCTGTAAACTTCTCAGCAAAACAATTTCAAGTAGTCGATCTTTGCGATCGCATTATGCAAATTCTTGCAGATACTGAGCTTGAAACACAATATTTAGAATTAGAAATTACCGAAAGCTTGGTGATGCAAGACCAAAATACAACGATTACGATGTTGAAGCAATTAAAATCTCAAGGAATGAGTATATCGATTGATGATTTTGGAACTGGATATTCTTCGCTGAGTTATTTGCGATTATTACCTGTTAGCAAGGTCAAAATTGATGCTAGCTTTATTCGGGAAACTCCTCAAAATCAAGATGATGCTGCACTTACATCGGCAATTATTGCCATGGCTCATAGTCTCAACCTAAGAGCGATCGCAGAAGGGGTAGAGACCAAAGAGCAATTAGAATTTTTGCGATCGCATAATTGTGATGCCGTACAGGGCTATCTTTTCAGCCGTCCTGTTCCTGCCCATGAAGCAACTTTGCTACTGAAAGCACAACTCAAATAAAGGCGGCGCTTTGCGCCGCCTTTATTTGAGTTGTGCGGCGGATAAGAATGGCAATAAATTTTGAGCAAGAGTCACAGGATCAACACCCATCTCCGTGCGCTGACTTGCTAGCCAGATCGCTGTTTGCGAATGCCAAACGGTCGCCGCGATCGCTACATCATTCGCGGCTATGCCTTGCGCTAACATCCCACCGATCATCCCTGCTAACACATCGCCACTACCTCCTCTTGCTAGGGATGGAGTACTTTCTGGGTTGATCCATGTCTGTGATGTTGAGTTGTGAGGGAACGCGATCGCTGTTCTTGCACCCTTAAGCAAAATAGTTGCTTGTGTTTGCTCAACAGCAGTTTGCAGAGCTTCTAATCTTTCAACTTCACGCAAATCTGGAAATAAGCGACCGAACTCACCCCAATGTGGTGTCATAATTAGCGCACTATTGCGATGATTTAATTTTGGGGTGATTTGAGATTTGTCCATATTCGCTAAAGCATTTAATCCATCAGCATCCAGAACTAAAGGGCGATCGCTATTTATCATCTGTCCCACAATTGGAAACGCTTCAGCAGAAAGTCCACAACCACAGGCGATCGCTTGATACTTCTGCAAGTCGAGATCAAGAAGCGAAGCGATCGCGCCAGATTCAGTTTCAGGACAGCCAATGACGAGAGCATCAGGAACTTGGGCAAGGATCAAAGACTTGAGCGAATTTGGGACTGCGATCGACAACATACCCCCACCTGTCGCCTTAGCGCCCATGGCGGCAAGAAGTGCAGCACCACCATATTTCTGAGAACCAACAACTAGCAGTAAATGTCCAACTTCGTATTTATGAGCTATGGGATTGCGAGCAATAGGAAGGCGATCGCGCATTACTGCTTGGGGATTAATTCGCCATAATGGATGTTGATCACCAAGAATCTGAAGTACTGATTTTTCGGGTATATCGAACCCGATTCGTTCAAGCTTGCCGACATAGGGCGTAGCCGCTTCTGTGAGCAATCCTCGCTTCCATAGACCTAAACAGAAGGTATTGGTAGCAGAAATGGCGGTTCCCATTACACCGCCGTGATCGGTATGGATTCCTGATGGTATATCAATGCTGAGAACTGGGATTTGCCAATTATTGATGGTGTTGATAGCGATCGCGACATCACCAACCACATCACGCTCTAATCCAAAACCAAAGATGCCATCGATCAGCAAATCACAATCTTTCAATGCTTCCAAACTCACAAAAGGAATACCTAAACTTTTGGCATAGCAGCCATGCACTCGTGTTAAAGGTTTAGATTTTGTGAACGGTGTATAAATTATGACCTGTCGTCCTTGATGATGTAATTCTCTAGCGACGACTAAGGCATCGCCGCCGTTATGACCTGAGCCAACTAACACACCAATTCGCCCATAGCATTGAGCAGGATAGAGTTCGGTTAATCTTTGCGTGATCCGCAAGGCGACCTTTTCCATCAGGGCAGCCACGGGCATACCTGACTGAAAAATTAAATTCTCGATCGCTTGCATTTGTGCAGCCGTTGCGATCGCCTGTGCGGAGAGAAGGTCATTCATGCATTAAGGTACAAATCTCTGGAGACTAGTTGGTAAGTGTTGGCGCACCCAATTTTTGACTTGAGGAAACTGCATCGCTGCTAAGCCGTTACCCAAAATCAGAGCTACTAAAATCAAAATGATAATAAAAGTACTATTGGTTTGTTTCGGCACTGCAAATTCTGTTTTTGCCGAATTGATATCGATATTTTTACTTCGATTTCTAATTTCAAACTCGGTATCTTCTGAGTCAGTCGAGTCTGGTGATGTCAACGCTAAAGCACCTGCTGGATCTCCAGACTCAGGCTGAATATCTTCTGTATCGACATCTTCTTCAGCAGTATAAATCGATGTAGGGATATTATTTTCGATTACTAGATCCTCCTCATCATCGGCGGGTGCGAATCGACAGCGCATCAGTGCAACTGTAATATTGTCATGACCATTAAGTTCATTTGCCTTATCAATCAGATCTTGGCAACTACGGTCAAGAGGCTTATTTTCATTTACAACTGGACGTAGATAGCCGTCATAAATCTGATCGACCCGATCAAAATCACTCAATCCATCAGAGCAAAGCAGCAAGAGGCAATCTTCATCAATAAAAAACCTTTGTACACGAGGAATCAACATATCGGAACCTCTTGTTCCTAAAGCCTGAATCAAAGCACCGCCATCAATACGTTGGGATGAATAGGCATAAAAGTTATACCCCAAAGTAGTTTCGCGAGTGGCCACATCATCATCGAGGGTGACTTGACGCAAGTTGTCTTTAGTGACACAGTACAAGCGGCTGTCGCCCACATGCACGACATAGACCTCATTACTGTTATTACCATTAGGACGCGGCATGACTGCCATTACCAATGTTGTCCCCATGCGTTGCTGAGCGTGACGCTGCTGTTGATCATTAATAGCAACAATTTGATTGTTGACAACGCGAGCCACCATTTCCAGTTGGGCGACAAAGCCTTGGGCAGAAAAATCAGGATCGTTTTCAGCTTGTTGTAATAAAGTTTTCAGTTGTTGTTCAAGGGTCTTGATTGCGAGAGAGCTAGCCACTTCACCGCCTTCATGCCCTCCTAGACCATCACAAACGATCGCAAGCCGATCTCGAAGACTATCCGCCTGTTCAGAGCGTTTTTGGCGCTTCACGTCAGGATAGCAAGCATCTTCGTTATGTTCGCGCTGTTGCCCAACATCGCTAGCACTGGCAATCCTCACCGTGAGCGGCTGATTTTCCATCACCTTGAGTGACATTTGATCGAGATAGGCGATCGCGCTATTGATGTCATATTCGCCGCGACCCAAACTATAGAAAAATTCTGCGATCGGTTCAGCAATCTCAGGCTTAGCCAGATCCAGCCATTGCACCCAGATGTCACCTAATTGCGAGATATGAACGGCGGCAACATCTGCTTGCAATTCCAACAAGCGCACCCACATTCCATCGACCCGCACTAATTTAGGATCGATCAAGGTACGTGCCATATTTTGCTCAGCAAGGGGTTGCCAGAGGTTTAGGACTTGCCAGAGCAAATTAATTTGCCGTAAAGCTGATGCTTCCCCCCATACTTCAGTCAAGGTCGGGCAAAGATTGCCTTGCCGATCAATTGGCACATTTTCTAATAAAAATATTTCGGAAAGACTTAGTTCTTCCCCCATTAGCAATAAGCCGTAAGGTCGGGGCAAATGCAGGCTCAGCCTAGACAGCTTCAGATAAGACACCACATAAGTCTGGAATTCAAGGGGTAACTCTGGCAGGGAGTAAGCATCGGTATCAACAACACCTGCATATACTGTATTTACTGTAATGCCTTGCAGAGCCAACTCCAAACTTAAATAACGAACTAGCGACTCCAGTGCTGCTTTTGATGCACCAATAAAGGC
>JANNDZ010000680.1:0-6482 GCA_031378395.1 Pseudanabaena sp. OTE_75_metabat_487_sub | reverse complement strand
CCGACCTTTGTCTTACTCCATCGCAAAGGTATAGCATTGTCACGTTTGCAACGCGCCTTAACGCCTTAGTTAAAAAAAGCCACGCTCCGCGTGGCTTTTTCTGGTTTTAAGAGCATTAGCCTTTTACACAAATAATCTGCTTCAAAGTAGCAACTACTTCCACTAGATCAGATTGCTGGTGCATCACTTGCTCAATCGGTTTATAAGCCGCAGGAATTTCATCAATGAGGCTCGTATCCTTACGACACTCAATTCCTTGAGTCTGTTGAATTAAGTCATCTAATGTGAATTGATCCTTCGCCTTACTCCGCGATAGCAATCGCCCAGCACCGTGAGAGCAGGAGCAATAACTTTCAGCATTTCCTTTACCTTTGACAATGAAAGACTTCGCTCCCATTGAGCCAGGGATAATGCCATAGTCCTCTGTTCTTGCCCTTACAGCACCTTTACGAGTGACATATACATCCTCACCAAAGTGAACTTCCTTTTCTGCATAGTTATGATGACAATTTACCGTTAGTAATGGCTTTACGGGCTTACCGCCACTAGCATATTTCTCGATAATCTTCTTAAACCTTGCCATCATCACATCGCGATTAACACGGGCATATTCCTGCGCCCATTGCAAATCGCGCCAGTAAGCAGCAAATTCAGAAGTACCAGCAACAAAATAGGCGAGATCCTTATCGGGTAGAGAAGTCCCAGCTAATCTGGCTAGCTCCTTCGCAGTCTCGATATGTCTTTGAGCAAGCATATTGCCGATATTTCGAGAACCAGAATGCAGCATCAGCCACACCTGATTATCTGTATCTATGCAGACCTCGATGAAGTGATTACCACCGCCGAGAGATCCCATTTGCTTCATGGCTTTACCTTCTAGGTGCTGAACACCATCATGTAAATCACCAAATTCTCGCCATCCTTGCCAGTTGAATACTGGCTTTTCGACTTCTTTGTTGTCATTAAAGCCTACAGGAATTGCGGCTTCAATTTCGAGACGAATTTGCTTGAGCTTTCCTTCTAACTGTTCATGACAAAATGGAGTTTTGATAGCCGCCATGCCACAACCAATGTCCACACCCACTGCCGCAGGTACGATCGCTTCTTTAGTCGCAACCACAGAACCGACGAGAGCACCTTTGCCAAGATGGACATCAGGCATTAGGGCTACATGTTTAAATACAAAAGGTAAGGAAGCTACATTCTTCGCCATTTTGGTTTCTTCATGGCCAAGTGCATGAGCTGCCCAAGACAAGACAGGCTTGGGTGTTGAGATATTTAACTGTTGATAAGGCATAATCTTAGTTTCATAATGTAGTATGCATACTACATTATGAAACATAATCGCGCAATAGCTTATAAAAACCGAACCTGATCTTTTTGTAAGTGTTGCTTCGCAACACTTACAAAAAGATCAGGTTCCTACAATCTTGGATCGACAGGTTCACTCTCTAGGGCTAAAACTCCAAACACACATTCATGAACTTGGCGCAGAAGTGCATTCGCTACAAAGCGTTCTAATCCTTCAATACCGATCGCAAATTCTCGTAGGGCTAGCGATCGTTTAACCGACAAGCCTCTTTGGCGGAGGCGTTCTAGGTTTAGAATTATTGCTCAAGTCTAAAATCAATCACGAAATTTCAAATTTTCCTAAGCCTTGGCGCAAGATCTGTGGATGGATATCATCAGTTAAATCAATGATTGTGGATACTTCAAAGGTCTGGTCAGAACCATCATCAATGATCAAATCAACTAATTTGTAAAAGTGATCAAAGAGTTCTATTTTAGGTAATTCGCAAACATTACGCTTCTTCCCATTCTTAGATTGAGGTATGAAATCTTCATCTTCAAGATTCTCTTTTGACTGGTTCGCAGAAGTAGAAATGATCGGATTTCCAAGCGCTTCAATAAGCGTCTGTGATACGCCATGATCAGGAACTCGAATCCCTGTAGTTTTACGCTTGGGGTTTAGCACCAATTTTGGCACAAGCTTAGTAGCTGGCAAGATGAATGTAAAAGGACCTGGCACAAGGCTCTTCATGGTGCGATAGTTGGCGTTAGATACGATCGCATATTCAGAAATATTCGATAGTGATGAGCATAAAAATGTAAGCGGCTTATCGTTCGACATCTGCTTGAGTTTACGCACACTTTCTATACCCGACTTTGACATCAGATCACAACCGATCGCATAGACAGTATCCGTAGGATAGAGCATGATCGCGCCATCGCGTAAAGCAGCTACGATTTGGGCGATCGTGCGTGGTTGTGGATTATCTGGATGCAGTTTGTGAATCGTAGCCATGGTTGCGCCTCGCGCTATATTTTTTTAACAGCACGCTAAGCGTGCTTTAGAACCCATTTAAGAATTGTAGTTTTTGCCCCCCTAGCCCCCCAATTCTGGGGGGGAACCATATTTAAGTCCCCCAGAATTGGGGGATTTAGGGGGCTAGACACCTAGAGCTTTAAACGAAATTCCAAGTATCTTATAATTCTTAAATGGGTTCTTAAATGGAAGCACGCTTGGCGTGCTTCCATTTAAAGATATTCTTTGTTCATGAGAGGTTGCAGTACTTCAGGAATCAAGATGCGTCCATCAGGTTGCTGATAGTTTTCGAGAATGGCGGACATGGTGCGTCCGACGGCTAAACCTGAGCCATTGAGGGTATGCAAAAACTCAGTTCCTTTCTTGCCTTTGCTCTTATAGCGAATATTTGCTCGACGAGCTTGAAAATCATGGAAATTCGAGCAGCTAGAAATTTCGCGATAGGTATTAGCAGTTGGTAGCCAGACTTCGAGGTCATAGCATTTGGCGGCACTGAAGCCGATATCACCTGTACAAAGTTCAACGACACGATAGGGAAGTTTTAAGGCTTGCAGAATCGATTCAGCATCGCGCACTAGTTTTTCATGCTCCTCAGCCGAGTTCTCGGGAAGCACAAATTTTACGAGTTCGACTTTGTTGAACTGATGTAAACGGATTAAGCCTCTAGTATCGCGCCCATAACTACCTGCTTCACGCCGAAAACAAGGTGTATAAGCACAGTGATGAACTGGAAGATTCTCACCATCAAAGATTTCATCTCGATATAGGTTCGTAACAGGTACTTCGGCAGTAGGAATCAGCCATAGATCATCGTCAACACATTTAAATGAATCATCAGCAAACTTCGGTAATTGCCCAGTGCCTGTCAGGCTTGCCGTATTCACCAATAGCGGCGGTGCAACTTCGACATAACCATTGGCAGTATGGGTATTCAGCATGAACTGAATGAGAGCCCGTTCGAGGGCTGCTCCTGCTCCGATTAAGTTAACAAAGCGAGCTTGAGCAATTTTGACAGCGCGTTCAAAGTTGAGAATGCCCAATTTTTCACCGATTTCCCAGTGAGGCAAAATATCGGTGCGATCGCTTTTATATTCATCACCCCAATGTCGCACTTCGACATTTTCGGTTTCATTCGCACCAATGGGAGTTGTTTCGCTAGGTAAATTTGGCAAAGTCATTAAAGTGGCATTGCTTTCTTCTCGGAGCGCTCTTTCCTTAGGTTCCAGTTCCGCTAGTTGCTGTTTGACTTCAGGCGATCGCGCTTTTAGGGCTTGGATTTCTGACTCTGGCGCACCAGATTTCATCTTGATGCCAACTTGCTTACCGATGTCATTGCTTTCGGCTTGCAAATGCGATCGCTGAGTTTCAAGTGCACGGACTTCCTGCTCTAGTTCGACCAATCTACTAATGTCGTAACCTTTGCCTCGACTATTGAGGCGAGCTTGCACCTGTTCGGGCTGCGATCGCACGAGCTTAATGTCTAACACGGACTTTTATTTAACCTAAACGCATTCAAAGCATCATACAGCGCTTTGCGCCCAAAACCAAAGAGTGAGTCGCCCACGTAGCAGGCGACTCACTCTTTGGTTTTGGGTTACTTTAGAGTCTTTATGCCAACAATGAGACCTTGGCAAACATTAGTGAGAAATTCTAAATCTAGTGTTTCAAGGCGATCGCTACTTTTGTGGTAGTGAGGATTTCGCATATTTGCAGTATCAGTAACCATCAGAGCTTTGTAACCAGCATCCCAAAAAGGTGCATGATCGCTACGGCGAGTATCGGGGATAACCAAGCCACGCCAACCTGCGGGAAGCCATTCACAAGGCACAGTTGATTTCATATGATGTTGTAAATGGATCAGATCGGGAATTGTCGGAATACTGCCAATCAAGCCAATAAAATCACCAGTGTTAGGATAGAACTTGTCTAAACCTGCGGGATAATGTTGCGAATTTGGACTGCGATCGCAATATCCCAGCATTTCCAAAGAAATCATCAGGCGTATTTTTTGTTTTTCACACTTAAGCTTATTCGCATAAGCATGACTTCCAGACAACCCATATTCCTCCATATCAAAGGCGATTAATTGGACAGGATATTTGAGAGGGTTAGCCGAAAAATATTCCGCGAGTTCGAGCAATACAGCAACCCCTGAACCATTGTCATCTGCACCTACACAAGCTGGAACCGTATCGTAATGTGCTCCAATAATCAGAGGCGATCGCTGTTTCTGGTTATTAGCAGCAATATTGAGAATTAAGTTCTGATGCTTATTTCCATTGACTTCAAACTCATGGATAACGACTTCACCAAATTTAGCAAAATGCGATCGGATATATTCCCTAGCAAATAAATGTCCAGCCGATGCATAGTAGGGATTACGCTCTATAACTAATTTTTCAAGATATTCAAGTAATCGATCTTGGAGGTTTTTCATTCGCTAAAGTTTTAATCTAATAGTTCTCTAATTAAGGATTTCAATTCTTGTTCCTCTGGTCGCTTTTCATATTCAGCATGAGTATAAATCCAAGCTAATTTGATGATTTTTTGATTTTGACTCACTAGATACATTAGCCTTCCCTGCCCAGATGCGCCAGCGAGACTCGGCATCCGAAACCTAAGTTTATAAAACTTCCAGCTATCCGATATCACCAATCCTTTTGGCAATGGTTCAAGATTTGCATCAGACAGATAAGGATTAGAAGCGAGGCGGCTTATAAGCTCACTGATGGTATCGATAAAAGTTTCTTTCTGACGGTCACCTTTACAATGGCGTTTTAGTAAGAGTTTATAGCTACGTTGAAATTTACTTGATGCTTCAATCTGAAATGGAAACAAGCCAGTCACGAAAATCACTCCCGTTTGTAAATTTTTGGTTTTGAGACTCATCTAAAGCGGATTGCACAGCTTGAGTCATCGTGACGTTGTAAGCAGGGTGTTGTCTTTCAATTTTATCCAAGATTAACTCATCATCACCTGTGTAGATTTCTATAGACTGATTGATTTGGCGATCGAGTAATCTCTTTAATTGAATAATTTCTCTCAGCCCCAATTTAGTGATGACCTCAACAAGATCCTGATAGGAAAGAGACAAATTCAAGACAACATGTCGTTGCGCTACATCAGTTAGTATTTCTGTAGATGTCTCTGACATTGAATTAGCTATCTGTGGCATAAGTTCTAGGGACTCCTATTTTTTTGAATTCCTTGATCTATAATCTAGCAGAAATTGAAATACAAGTAGCTAATAGTTAACAACAAACCAGAGCCAACGCCATCTATGGTTTTAGTTTAGAGTGTAATTTTAGATTGATTGCTATAGAGGCTCCTTCTCATTTTGCCAGATAGCGCGAATTATCTTGATTTCATCGTAGCTATATTCCTCACGTAGATGATCAAAGAGATTGCGTAAGCTATCACCACCGATCGCATCTAGCGCTTCGTAAATTACGGTTTGACGCTCAGGGGCAACAAGGCGATCGCAGTTAATCGCATAGCCAGCTTCAATTAACTGGACTAAATGCGTCCAAACTGTCGCGGGTTTAAGTCCGCGATCGCGAGCTATATCGTCAATATCTAAGCCATTCTCATACATTGCAAGGGTTTCGCGTTGTGTACTTGCCTTCGATAATTTTGATTTTGGCGTGGCTTCCTGTTTGACTCTGGAGGGAGTTGATTCAGTGATTTCCGCTGGAGGATATTTGAGATGATGGTCGAGAATAATTGCGATAAAATCATCGGCATATTGTTCTAATTTCTTTGCGCCAACCCCTGACAGCTTCGCGAAATCCTTCCGATCCGTTGGTTGCTGTTCGGCCATTTGGTTGAGCGTGGCATTACTGAAAATCACATAGGGTGGGACTTCCTGCTCATCGGCAAGATTTTTGCGTAACAATCTCAATCTCTCAAAGAGAATATCCACATCAACAGGTCTTTCTATCGTCGATTCTCGTTCAGCTGCTTTTGTAGTCTCAGCATCACGTTCTATTGGCAATAGCACATTACGCTGATTTCGCATTACTTCCCAACTGCGATCGTTGAGTTTGAGAATGCCGTAGCCATCAGTAGTTTGGGTTAAAAAACCTTGATGAGTTAGCGATCGCGCAAGTTGTCGCCATTCATCTAGACTGCGATCTTTACCAATACCATAGGTCGA
>JANNDZ010000176.1:0-5305 GCA_031378395.1 Pseudanabaena sp. OTE_75_metabat_487_sub | reverse complement strand
GATTTCTTTATTGTCTCAAGATCCTCAAAAAGTCGAGGCTCAAAAAAATATTCAGATTCGGACTGATCAATGGTTAAAAGTTGAAGAAGTGACAGGAAATGTCACATATCGTAATTTTTACAATTATGATAACCGCCCTGCCAAAGTAGGTGATCTCTTACAAATTACTAGTGATGAAATTTCGACAGGAGCAAACAGCTCGGCAATTTTGACCGTAGATACAGCCGTAGGATCGCTCTATGTTGCCGAAAACACCACTATCCAAATTCGTTCTTTTCAGATTGCCGCTGATAATGGGCGGATTACCAATTTATTTGTCCCACGCGGGAAGGTAAGATTACAGATTCGTAAATTTACCCATCGGGGTTCTCAGATTAATATCCAAACCCCTGCTGGTATTAGTGGTGTGCGGGGCACACAGTATATTGCGATCGTCAAGCCAAATGGAAATATGTTGATTACCACAATTGAGGGGAGTGTAGCGACGACTGCTCAAAATCAGACCGAAATAGTTAATGGTGGATTTCAAAACAGCATAGTTGTTGGTGAACCGCCTTCGACACCTATTCCTTTTACCGATGACGCAAGTTTGAGATATATAATTGATAGACAAGTATCAGGTTTAAGCCGTTCTATAGTTGTGTCGGGTTACACTAGTCCTTCTAACACCGTTAAGGTAGATGAATTGGAAAAATCTTTAGATGGCAATGGAGAGTTTTCCCTAACATTTCCTGCAACTTCAAGCCTAAAAGTTAAAGTAACAGTGGAAACTCCTACGGGAAAGATACAAGTTTATGAGATCCCCATTCTCTGAGTTTATTTCTCGATTATTTCCTAAATTGTTAACAAATTACCAAACTAAACGTTGGCGATCGCGTCTAGCTAGTTTGATATGTCGAGCATTACCCACGATATTTGCCATAATTGTCATAACTCCCATGGTTTACCTTGGGTTTTTACAAACAATCGAATTTTGGGCATATAACAGTTTTACTCACTGGCGGGGCGATAGACCTTGGGATGAGCGCGTTATAATT
Source organism: Pseudanabaena sp. OTE_75_metabat_487_sub (assembly GCA_031378395.1). Classification (GTDB taxonomy): domain Bacteria; phylum Cyanobacteriota; class Cyanobacteriia; order Pseudanabaenales; family Pseudanabaenaceae; genus Pseudanabaena. The sequence continues at coordinate 4,268 of JANNDZ010000176.1, read as the reverse complement.
ATTGCCATTGACGATAAGAGCCTCAGTGAAATTGGCAGATTCCCATGGACTCGTAATCTATATGTCCAGCTTATCCAAAAACTTGAACAAACTGAAGCCAGTATTGTAGGTTTTGATATTTTATGGTCTGAAGAGAGTCCCACAGATCAGCAATTAGCTGCGGCAATTTCTCGATATCAGAAAGTAGTTCTAGCTATGGCTTGGGATAAGTCTGGACAACCACTACTGCCGATCGCACCTATCAATAATGTAGGTTTGGCAGTTGGGCATATTCTTAAGCGGGAAGATACAGATGGAGTTGTGCGTCAAGTTGATTTACAAATCAAAAATATTCCAACTTTTGCTGTGTCGATATTGCAGGCTTATGACCTAACAACTGCTTCTAATACTTTATTGCCAGAGCTAAATCAAACCTTAACTCTTAATTGGACAAAGAGAGTCAAAGATATACCTCAAGTCTCATTTAGTGATGTCATTGATGGCAAAATCCCTGCTTCAACTTTCCGCAATAAAATTGTGTTAGTTGGGGTGACGGCTTCAGGGATAGATGATCTAGTAACTCCTCTTGATCGAAATCCTCCAGCGAGTGGAGTTCATTTACATGCAATGGTTTTACAAAACCTCCTGCAAAAAAACTCTTTTGGGGTTGCTAAACCTATCGATATTTGGAGTATTGCTCTATTAGGAAGCCTGTTTATAGGCTTGATTTTACCAAGACAAAATTTATGGACTGGAAGTATAACTGCTTTTGTTCTATCTGGACTATGGCTAATCACTGCTTTTACTGCTTTTCAATTTAATTACTTAATTGAGATCGCTATCCCCATTTTGATGTTTCTATTAACAGGATTTGCGATCGCATTGCAAGAGCGATGGCAAATGCAGCGATCGCTAAACAACGCCGACTCTCAACTTAAATATGAATCTACCCATGATAATTTAACAGGATTATATAATCGGGCTTTAATCGAAACCCGTTTGCAAAATCTGATTCATCCGCAAGATGTAACTGCTCAAATCGGTGATTGCCAAAATCTTATAGCCATTTTTTGGATTAATTTAGATCGCTTTAAAACTATTAATGACACCTTTGGTCATCCAGTTGCCAATCTCCTGCTAGTTGCCGTCAGCGAATGTTTATGTAGTTCTATTCCTCCTAACGCATCGATTGCCCGTTTTGGCGGTGCTGAGTTTGTCATCTTACTGGAAAATCTAGGTGATAAACAAGAGGCGATCTCTATCGCCGATCGCATTCAAACAACGTTACAAAACCCTTTTACGATCAATGACCATGAGATTGCGATCGAGGCTAATATTGGCATCAAGTTTCATCAAATTAATGACATAGATAATCCTGATACTCCTGAGATAATTTCTCCTGAGATTCTCCTGAGAGATGCTGACACAGCGATGTTTTACGCGAAAAAGCTAGGTAATTCATGCAATAAGGTCTTCGATATTTCTATGCGAGAACGAGTGCTCAAACGATTAAAGCTCGAAAAGGATCTCCGAAAAGCAGTTTCCCTCTGTCAAAATCCTAGTAATCAAGACGAGCAAGAATTTCTGATCTACTATCAACCAATTCTATCTCTCAGTGATATGGAGATAGTTGGGTTAGAAGCATTAATTAGATGGAAACATCCTGAACGCGGTTTAATATCACCGATCCAATTTATACCTTTAGCCGAAGAGACAGGGCTAATCATTCCTATTGGAGATTGGATTATGCGCAATGCTTGCTTGCAGGTAAAATCTTGGCAACAACGCTTTCCTAAAGCTAAAGATATTACAATTAGTGTCAATCTATCTCCTAAACAATTGGCACAGGATGATGTGCTAGAAAAATGTCTTAGTATTCTCCAAGAGACACAACTATCTTCTGAATATCTCAAAATCGAACTAACGGAAAGCTCGATTATGGAAAATCCCGATTTTGCAATAAGTGTCCTCAGTCAGATGCGGCAAGCAGGAATCAAGATTTATATTGATGACTTCGGCACAGGCTATTCATCACTTGCCTACTTACATGAGTTTCCTTTCGATGGCTTAAAAATAGATCGTTCTTTTGTTAACAATATCCATAAAAATTCAAATGGAATGGAAATCCTTCAGGCAATTATATCCTTAGCACATAGTGTCAAGGCTCACATTGTCGCAGAAGGGATTGAAAACTTAGCCCAGTTAAATTATTTGCAAGATTTACTTTGTGAAGAAGGCGATGGTCAGGGGTTCTTTCTATTCCGTCCTCTTGATGTCGCTGCGATCGAAGCAATTTTCCAGACAACATAAGGTTTTGTAGTGCGGCTTCGCCGCACTACAAAACCTTATTTGATCGCAACTTCAAGTTTATGCTGATTCCAGAGCTTTTGATAAAGCTGAGACTCAGCGAGTAACTCTGCATGAGTACCTGCTTGGATGACTTTACCTGCATCCAGAAGGATAATGCGATCGCAAGTTGATGCAGCAGATAAATTGTGGGTAATAAATAAGACAGTTTTATTACGAGGAAGATTCCCTAAAATTCCAGTAGCAGTCTGATTATCTACACTGGAGAGCGCGTCATCTAAAACCAAGATTGGGGTGTCAACTAGTAAGGCTCTGGCAAGGGCTGTGCGCTGTCTTTGTCCACCTGATAGTGTAATGCCCCGTTCACCAACGAAGGTGTCATATTGCTGCGGGAACTTGAGAATCTCTTGCTCGATGCGAGCTTGATTGGCAAAGTTTTCTACTTCATGATCATAGGCTTGGGGCTTCCCGTAACGAATGTTGTCACGCATCGTCGCACTAAACAAAAAGCTGTCCTGCGGCACGAATGAGATAATCTCACGAAGGTCGGCGATTCGCATTTTGGTAATGTCTATACCATCAATAAAAATTTGATCTGATGGAACATCAACTAAACGCATTAAGGCGCTCGCAAAAGTAGATTTACCAGAACCAACTGTTCCTAAAATGGCAACTGTTTCGGATGGATAAATTGTGAAACTAACGTGATTGAGCGCAGGTTGACTAGAGCCGTCATAGGTGAAGGTGAGATCGCGTGCTTCGATTTTGCCAGTAACTTGATCTTTAGTGAGTGCGATCGCATCGGCTCTATCAACAATTGCTGGAGGCATATCGAGAATGCCCTGAATTCGTCCAATGCTGACTAGTCCGCGTTGATAAGTGACCATCACAAATCCCAAAATCGCGGTGGGGAAAATTAATCGTTCTACATAAATAATCAGTGTCAGCAAATCGCCAATTTTAAAGGTTGTATTCGCAGGATTGGCTAACTTTTCTCCGCCAAACCAAATTAACACTAAAAAACTAATACTAGCAATTCCACCCAATAGTGGAAATAAGATATTACGACTACGCGCCATTCTGAGATTGGCATCGAGTAAGCGATCGTTTAATTTTCCAAAAGCTCCCCGCTCATTGTCCTCCTGAGCATAGGTTTTGATCAGCGCCATGCCATTAAGGTCTTCTTGCAAGAGCGAACTTACATTTGATAATTCTTCCTGAACTTCCAACTGTTCATCACGCAATTGACCACTAAATCTCTGCACAATCACCAACATGATCGGATAAACAGAGACCGATAGCAAAGTTAGCATCGGATCGATCGCTACCATTGCGGGCAGCGTCAGGCTATACACAAATACTGAGTTGATAATGCTGAGCAGTGCAAATCCCATCAAGCGGCGGATATTTTCCACATCGCTAGTAACGATGCTAATCGTTTCGCCTGCGGAATTGTTGGCAAAATAGCTTGGCGGCAATTTGAGTAAATGCTCAAAAATTTGTTGCTTGAGGCTGTACTCAATTTTGCGCCCGATCCCAAAAATCCAGACGCGGGAGGTCATACGGATGACCCACATCAGCGACGATAAGCCAATAATCATCCACACATACTGCATTAATGTGTGAAAATCGCCAGATGTAATCTTGTTAAGATCATCAACTGCGGATCTAATCAGCCAAGGGATATATGTACCAAGACAGTTGGCCGCCAGTAGGGCAATTGTGCCAACGGCTAGGTCACTCCAGTAAGGACGGAGATAGTTTTTGAGGTTTTGAAATTGCGATCGAGCCATAATATATCCATACTACTTTATTTTGTTAAAAGCTTGCTTAGTAAGCCTTTGATTCAAAATAAGTGATGTTTATTAAACATGTTGATGCAATTCAAGAATAATTTTTAGATAAATTTCTGATGCTTTGCGATCGCGCTATTCGCATCCAGTCCTGCAACAAATACTCCCTTCCCACTAAAGAAATAGACA
>JANNDZ010000161.1:0-10072 GCA_031378395.1 Pseudanabaena sp. OTE_75_metabat_487_sub | reverse complement strand
TCTAAAATATTCCATGTACCTTTGATATTTGCCTCAAAAGTTGCCAGTGGTTCACGATTAGCCGCCCCGACAATAGTTTGTGCTGCTAAGTGGAACACCGTTTCTACTTCGTACTCATTGATGGTGCGCTCTAAGGTTGGTAGGTCTTCGATCCTGCCATAGACCGTCGTAATTTTTCGCTCTAGTCCTTCTTGAAACAATCTTGATTGTGGAGTCCAGTCTCTGACTAGTCCAACCACCTTTGCGCCGCGATCGACTAGTTCTTGAGTCATCCAACTTCCTAATAAACCAGTACAGCCTGTAATTAATACAGACCGATCTTGCCAAAAATTATTCATGACCAAACCTTCCAAGGCGCATTCTTACTCTCCCATAGTTCATTCAAATACTTATATTCTCGATATGTATCCATAGCATAAAAGAACCCATGATGGCGATAAGCCATTAGCTGTCCATCTTTTGCTAATTTCTCAAGAGGTTCCTGCTCTAAAACACAATCTGAACCTCCTAAATAATTAAAAATCTCTCTGTTAAACACAAAAAATCCCACACTAGCCCAGCCGTCGATTTGAGGCTTTTCGGTAAAGTCCAATACTTCTTCGCGATCGCTAATATTGAGAATACCAAAACGAGAAAAGGGTCTTACAGTTGTCACTGTAGCGATTTTTCCATGGCTTTTATGAAATGCAATTAATGCAGGAATGTCAATATCTGCAACCCCATCACCATAGCTCACCATAAAGAGGTCATCATCAATATATTGGCTAACCTGCTTTAATCGACCACCAGTCATCGTTTCTAAGCCAGTATCAGCAAGGGTTACAGCATAATCTTGTTCACTATGCATATTGTGATACTGCAATTTATGAGCATTTCCCAGACGAATTGTAAAGTCATTATTCATCGCTTCATAATTCAAGAAATACTCCTTGATCATGTTGCCTCTATATCCTAAACATAAGACAAAATCTCTTAGACCATGATGAGCAAAAAGCTTCATAATGTGCCAAAGAATCGGTCTTCCTCCAACCTCAACCAAAGGCTTGGGACGATATTCTGTCTCTTCGCGGAGTCTAGTACCTTGCCCACCACAAAATAATACAACCTTCATTTCAACCTGCTTCACTCAATCTGTATAGATATCTCTAAAATAATTCATATTTTTAACAGTGCTAAGCACTGAAATCAAATCGCTAGATTTTTTGTAAAAGGAATTACTTAGACATGTTAGGCAATAAAGTTTAAAACCCTCAAAAAATAGTCTGAACAAGTATTTCAAGTCTTTTGGATTAGAGAGTTAAAACCGAATCTAGGTAAAGGTTTTAGTGATTTTAATTTTTATTACCTAACAGGTCTCTTAATCAATTTGTATAAATGTTTTGACTATTGTACTTTAGTGTCGCTAAAGAAACCTAACGATTTTGGAGTCCTATGTACTTTAGTGTTGATGAGGAAGCCCAACGATTTTGGAGCCCTAAGACTTCTTTAGCAACAAAGTCGAAAGCCATCTGAATCAAAGATCTATAGGCTTTTCGGTTAGAATCCTAAAAAAAACTAGTAGGTTAACGGTCGCAAGGACTTTAATTGTTATTGTCGAACATGTCTCTATTTAGAGAGTCTTTCAAATATTCCTATTGATTTCTATGCGTGGCAAACTAACAAAAGCATCTCAAAAAATTGTTCAGATTAGATTCCTAATTAATCAAGAAAAGAAATCTTAAAATCTGTACACAAAAAAATAGGAAGACGTAAACGCACCTAAAATTTGCTTTTACTTTTTAACAGATAGGTTAATTCACTAATTTTTTTCACTGGCAGCAGGAGAATATCTAAATGTAAAGTTGTATGGAGGTTGGTTTCATAAAAAACTTTCAGGAAATCCAGAGTGATTGGCTGAACTTTTTTGTCAATCCATCTAAATATCTCATTTGCATATTGAGTAATGAATTCAAAATATTCATCTTTGCAGTTAAGCCTATTGATTCCATATGGCCAAAATTCAACGTAAATAGGAGCATTCACACGCTGTAAAAACTCCTTTCCCCCCTTAAAAATTAACCCCTCACTTCCCTGACAATCAATACAAATCAAACCAATTTTTTCTGCAATTATATTGTGTTGCTCAGATAAGCAATCTAGAGTTGAAAATTGAACTTTCTCTAAATTAAACTGATCTTCATGATACAGATTTTCTGGATTTTCGGTTTGTTGAGAAGACATACGAAAATCGCCACAGTTATAAGGACTACAAATTATATCCTGCTCTCCAATAAAGTCAGCCAATCCGTAGTTAAGTGCATGGACTTGACTCTCTAGTCTGTTTATACTGACATTCCACTGCATAAACTGATAATTAAGATAAGAAGCCTCAATCCCAATGGCTTGATGAAAATATCCACTAGAAATAGCGTAGATAGACATAGAGCCAATATTTGCCCCGATATCTAGAAAAGTTGTTTTGTCTGAAATAAGCCAATTCTGTTCTTTAAGAAAGTTTAAACAAGCGTTAAAGTCTGATAGTTGGTATGGTTCACTAGTCAAAGTTGTAAACAACTGTGCTTGATCAAAACTAGGGTATAGCAAATACGATTTAATCGAATCAGCTTTGGTCAATACACCGAATAAAGTATTATTTTTCGGTATTTGCAAGCGATTCTGGTAATCGTCCGATGTGAAAAGCTGAATAAATATTTCGCGATCAGTAAGTGATGAATTGGAGTATTGAGAAATTTCATCCTCTTTTGGTTCTCGTTCCATCAAATATCTAATGAAAGCATCTACTAATTGATAGCGTGTCAGCGTTATTTTAGTATCTTTCTTTAACAATAGTTCTTCTGCTTGAGCCAACTGTTGAGAAAGATAATCGATTTTTTCTTGTAATTGATCGTGTTTATGAATAAGCGTCCCTAATATAGGAAGACGAATAAGAAAAGCTTTTATAAGAGATTTATTGATTAAATTTTTAGCCATCGGTTCTATAGGAGATGTGAAGAAGTCGAATATAATAATTATCGGCTCAGGGACTCGAATGTCAATATATTTAATGTCGGAGTCATCTGCATTAAATATATTGACCAGCGAATATTTCAAGTGTTTAGCTCAAAGCAATTACCTAAAATGTTTATTGAATTAATAGTAATAATAGCATTTCCGAAGATGATGAGATGAAAATAACTTCAGTCTTTGCGAAGGATAGGATCCAAGGACACACCTTAATTTTATAAGGCAAAACTATATCAGTCTTTTTTTACTTTTTATTGATTGCTAAACCAATCATTCTTTTAAAACGAAACCAAGTGGTTCGTAACTTCCAGAATTTACTAGTTTCAATATCTGCAATACGTTGATTAGCTTGGTCTAAACGCTCTTTATACTGTCGTAATTCAATCGACTTCATCCAGTCATCCTGTATAGATTTTTGCAATTTTGGCAAAACCTCGGTCAACATAAATTCTTCAAGCTGAGGCTGCCACCCATAACGTTTTATGGTATTTAACATTGTCAGAAAAACTTTCTCATACTGTCCTGTCTCCAACAATATGCTGCGGATATGTGACAAATAAAATGTAAACTCTAACTCGATCTTTTGATGGTAGTAAAGACGCGCTTCTGCGATCCCTTGGGTTAGAGCTAAATGGATACAATCCACTAACTTAGAAACTGAGCAATCTGTCATCTCGATGATGCGATTAGTTGATTGTCCCCAACACTCAAAATCATGAACCATCGAAGCATAGACTGATGTAGAACCTAACAAAAGCTGAATTGTAGGTAATGGTTTAGCCCAATCTGAGGTGCAAAGCCAAGATATACCACTAGAACAACCTACTAAGAGATTGCAGTATTTACTCAACTCAGCATGATCTCGAAACGAAAGTACATCACTACTGATAATCCTCTCGTCGCCAGAGTCAACCGCAATAGCAGAAGCAAGAATCACTGCTATATCTGGTAGTTTCAGTACTAAAGCTCTAGCGACTTCCAACGCATAATCTGGTGTAACAAATGACTGTCCACTGTTAGATGCACATTCAAAAAGGATGACATTAGCCCTTTCTGCTAAACGATGGAGTTCAGCAAACTGACTCACATTCTTCACTTCTTCTGGAAGCAGATTGAGCACTGGTGTGATTGGCACTGTAATTGGTCTCGGATAAGCTCGAAAAATCGATAGACGCACCGTGCCGTCATAATTCTGGAAGTTGCCTGGAGATATTTGTGTGAGAAAAACCTCATCAAAGTCTCCTTGAATATAGCGCTTTGCAACTTCTGCTTCAAAAACTTTCCATGCCTGACTCATCTCTCCATGATTTTGCATGGGAAATTCCCATACTTCGTCAACATAAGGGTTCCCTCTTAACATTTCTCGGCACATTGAGCCAATTCCCCAAGTGAGAACACAATTAGGGTAGTCTGATTTGATCTGTCGAGCTACTGCTGTCGCATATAAGCAGTCACCTTTAGCAGAAAGGTGTCCTAATAAGATTCGCTTCGGCTGATTGCTTTCTGACATAAAAAAATCTGTAATTGCTTTAATAGAATTGACGTTTTACTTCATAATTCCTCATGATTACTCATCATGAGGGTCGCTAATGTAGGCAAATCTACCAAAGGCTTCCAGTTGAGAGCACAAATAGTTTTTGGATCGGACAACAAACAAGGATATTCGGCAACAAACCCTTGTTGACAAATCACGTATTTTTGCCAGTCCAACCCTACATGACTAAAGCACAATTCTATCCAATCTTCGATCGAGTAAGGAACCCCTGAACCAATGACTGCTTCGTAGATTTCATTCTGCTGAACTAAGGTAAGAATACCCTCTACCACATCTCCAGCAAAAGTCCATTCTTTCTTAACTTTTATACTACCTATTTCTAGAAAGTCTAATTTACCCTTGGCAATTTGTTGGACAGCAGTGGTTATTTTTTTACTGACATGATGGGTTTTCCGAAGTGGACTTTCGTGGTGGAATAAATAACCGACATATACCTGTAAGCCCAAGGAGCGAAAATACCTAGCCGCATAAGTAGACTGGATGCGGCTTAGGGCATAGGCACTAGACGCATTAAAGGGAGTATCTTCGGAAATTGGATTGCCATTATTCTCAAACTGTAATCCACTGCCTGTGATGAACACTTTGGCACTTGGACAATGAAGACGAACAGCTTCAAGAAGATTCATTGCCCCCGTACAGATAGTCTGATGATTTTCCCATAAAGCATTATGATTTGTTGATGAGTTAGCAGCTAAGTGAAAAACGAAATCGGGAAGATAGTTACGGATTAATTGCTCTACTTGTTCATAACAAGAGATGTCACCTTTAAGCCAATTCCCAGATCGAGATATTCCTATCGGCTCAATAGCTCTTTGCCTACAAGCTTTTGACAAATAGTAACCATCCTGACCGTTCGCACCAAAAATCAGAGCTTTCATACTAGCGTTTCTCAAAAACAGCCATGCCAAAAGTATATTTCATGGTCGGATGGGGCGAATAATAGCCGTAATGAATGACAGCTTCTCCTAGACTCCAATCCATTTCATTCAGTAGCTTTAAGCCTTGGCGATCGCAAACATCAATAAATTGACAAACTTTCTCTTTGTCTAGAGGTTGCCAATTTAAACCATAGAGACGAACTGGCGATATAAGTTTTGGTTCCCAATAATCAAAAGTGACAAATAAACGTCCTCCAGTCTGAAGTAGACGGCTAACTTCCGATGTAAAACGCTCAAGATCTACCTCATGTTCAATCACCGATAGACATGAAATATTTGCAAAATGGTGTGATGGTAATCCAGTATCCATCAAATCACCCTTAAGGTACTTCACTCGAGGAATTGGCACGTCAGGCTCTTGGAAATCAATGCCATAGAGATCACCTTGGATATTTTTTAGGGTGAGATTTTTTAAGATATAGGAATCAGAACTACCCATATCCAAAAAGTTGCCATCACCAATTTCAGAGACAATATGTGCAAGATCCCAGTCTTTGCAAACTAAATTGTGAGAAGCAAAGCCATTACGATGTAAGAATTCTGTGCATTCGTCCACTTCAGTTCTAGATTTAAGAAATTTGCAAAGATTTCCAACTGGTAATCTGGGCTGATGGGCTGATGTAATTGCTTTATTTGAAGTTTGTAAGTATGGTGTTTGGCTAGGGTTAGGTTTTAGGAGTGACCAATTAGAGCTGAGTGTAGTTTCAATGGAGTAGCCAAGCGCTTCAACGATCTTGCTCCATGATTGGGGGTTACCTCCAAGGATGATAGTAGGCTTATTTTTTAAAATCGTATTGACTGCTCCTTGGAGAGCTTCAGACTCGTTCCCATTAGCGCAGATTTTGATGAGGCTAACGGGGGTGGCAATGTTCAGATCATCAATGGATATAGTTTTTTCTTTCTTTTCTATATCGCTGTTTAGTGCATCCGAACTTGTCTTGTTGCTTTCACCCACAAGCCCGAGGTAGGGGCGAACATTATAAATGTGGTTAACAGCCAAAGTTTTTTGTAAAGCATGAAAAAGATAGGCATCAGATTCAAAAGCTAGTACTTGTCCTTGAGCTCCAGTTATTTGGGCAAATAAAGCAGTTGTTTGTCCAAAACGGGTACCGACATCAATAACAGTTGAACTTGGTTGGATGTCGCGATCGGCAATTTCTATAATCTCAGGAGATTCTAACTTTCCGCAACGGATTTTACGAGTAACAGCACCTAATGTCCCATCAAACGGTAGATAGTAATGACCATTGGGAGTAGGATACAAAATCAGGGGGCGATGAGAAAACTTATTAGCAGGAATAGTTGCTGTAATATCGATAGTTTCGGTTCCACTACCATCAACTTTAGGAAAGTCAACTATTTGACGTTCTCTATCCAGAACCTCAATTCCATCTAAAACTTGATAATGTCGAGAAATGGCTGCGTATTCTGGATAATCGGCAATGTTTCCCGAAAATATTGTTTTTTGACCTTTGTGCATACGGAAGATGGCTAGATCTTCGGGAATGTGACAAGAAACTACTTTTTGTCGCGCCAATCGCAACCAGAAATCATAATCCATCCCGAAATTAAGATTTTCATTGAGGCTTCCTCCTGAAAGTTCCCAAACACGGCGGTTCCAAAAAACTTCTGGTTGGAAGAAGAATTTACCCTTAAGCCAATCGCCGCCGAAATCTAACATTGACTCATAATCAAGCTGTGCCAATTTGTTTAGGGGAAGACTACAACGATGAGTTTGTTGAATAGTACGATCTTGATCTTGAATCAATTGGCATCCACCAACCACAACATCACAACTATAGGTGTCAAAAGATTCTGCTACACGAAATAGGGTGTCAGGCAAGTATTGATCATCACTATTTAGCCAAGCTAAAATGTCACCTGTTGCATACTTAAAGCCTTTATTTAAGGCGTTAGTCTGACCTTCATCGGGTTCACTAATACAAACATTTAAGTCAGACTTATAGCGTTCAAGGATTTTTAAGGTGTCGTCGGTGGAAGCGCCGTCTACGACAATGTACTCGAGATTAGGATATCCTTGTAGGATGACTGAACGAATGGTTTGCTCAATATATTCGCCGTGATTGAAAGAAGGAGTGACGATAGAAATTTTTGGCCAAGGTCTACCAGAAGGCAAACAATTTGGAACTTGTTTGGGAGTATAATTCCAAGGCCAGAGTAGATGATTATTCTCTAGGCTGCTCTGTTTCAGAGGATTAGTCAAATGTGCGGGACTACTTTCCAGAGAATTATTTTTGATTTCAGAAGAATCTAATCGTAAGACAATTAAATCTTTAATCCTTTTCAATTTCCCTAAGATATTCACAGAACCAGCGACTTGTTTGAGTTTATTCATGACGAAATTGTAAAACGACCTGCAATAAATAGAATATTAATACTTGATAACTTGAATCTCAGGCAAAGGAAAAATTAAACCAGTACCATTCTTAAGCATCTCTTCTTCCCGTTTGAGAAACTCTTCCTTAAAATGCCAAGGCAAAACCAGATAGTAATCTGGTTTCATTGCGCGGGATTCAGCTTCGCTGATAATAGGAATATCAGTACCCAACGTGTAGGCTCCAAATTTATCAGGATTACGATCAGCAGCATAATCAATCAAGCGATTATCAATACCACACCATTGCAAGATTGTATTTCCTTTCGTTGATGCGCCATAAATATGAATAGATTTATTGTCTTTCTTCAGGGTCTTCAGCAAAGAAATTAGTTGTTCTCGATGGACATTAATTCGATCTTGAAAATTTTTATAGGGTTTGTCAGTATCTAATTCCATATCGAACTCTTCTTGGCGTAGCTGCTTTATTCTCTGCTGGGACTGACTGCTCTTAAACGAAAAATTGTCAATATGAGTAGCATAGCAACGGATACTTCCCCCATTAATATCATTAAGTTGAAGATCGAAGATTTTTAATCCTGCTTTTTTGAGCAAATATTCTAATACAGCTAAACTGTAATATTCCAAATGTTCATGACAAATAGTATCGTAAGAATTCATTCGCAACATTTGAGGCATGTATGACATTTCAAAAATCCATAGCCCTTGATCTGACAATATGCGTTTGATCTCACGACAGAAATTAAGAGGATCTTCAAGATCATAGAACATAGCTATAGATGTGATAATATCAAATTTTTTCACATCTACAATTTTTGTCAATTCTTCTGATGGAAAGATATCTTGGATAACTTTGATATTATCTTGGATCTCTTGAGCAACATCAGAAGGATCTACACCAAATTTGACATAATTATCGGGATAATTCTTAAGAAGAGTTCCATCATTGCAACCGATATCCAATACCCTTGCATCAGACTTTCCAATTAAAGCTTGTGCTTCTTTTGCAATTCCTTGTAGGTGATCGCGCATTGTTTGATTGGTTCCAGAGCGATACCAATAGGAAGAGTATAAAATTTCTGGTGGCACGCTGTGTTTCATTTGCAGAAGACCACAGGCTTTCTCGTCTTTTGTCGGATCGCATCGAACTAAAGATAATGATATCTTTCGTAGTGGTGGATCTTCTTTCCCTGATTTCACAAATGAGCCTTGTAGGTATTGTTCGCCTAGACTAATTACTTGAGTGAGTTCAGATGAGCCGCATATCCGACAAGTATGACGATGGACTAAATGCATAATAATTTAAAGGTGTAAAACGTTTTATAGTGTGAAAGATTTGGTCAGCAGTCCTGCCAAGAATAATTTAAGCATAAAAGTATTGAATCCTATTTTGGTTTTTCAGGAAGCAATATATACTTCAAGATTCGCTAATTTTGTTTTTTATCATGAGACAAAGATTTTCATTGATCTTATCAATACATTTATTGCGCTCAAGATTGAGGATAGCTAGTTGTTTAACAACTTTATCCTTCTCATCAGGAGGTACTTTCTCAAAATCATATACTTTTTCTTGCTCATGCCATAGCTTGCAGTTCACTTCAGTAAGATTAGAAAACACTTCGCCAACGCTGCCGATTATATCACGAACCTCATTGCCTGCTTTTTGGTAAATTTTATTGGAATCAAAGGTTAGTCTCTCAAAAGGAATTTCACCTGACACAGCGGCACAGATGAATTCATCAATCTCAGTTTTGAGTTGCCCTTCTTGTTTGTCTAAGCTTTGAAGTTTTAGCTTGTCTTCAGAGTGCCACTGTTTAAGCTTGATAATTGTTAGTTTGTCACACAGAGAACCGAGGGTTTCAGCCATTTGATTATATTTTTTTGAACGCTCTAATTATGGATGATTAATGTCGCTCATTAACGCGCCATTGTATTTATTCGTATTGACTACTTCAGATGACTAAAATTGTAATAGAGATTCAGGTCAATAGCTCATAATAATTTAAAGCTGAGAAGTTTTTCTGATCATAGCCTCCTAATATGCAATAAAATTTGTCGATTAATTTAAACTCTGACTAGTCAATACTTCGGACAGTTTTGAAAAACGAGAAAAAAAGCTATTCATCGTATAAGGTGCAAGTGTTGAATCAAAACACCAAATGAATAGCATTACAGACATAATACCGAAGGTAGCAAGCAAAGCACAACGGAAATTTCTGA
>JANNDZ010000074.1:0-7272 GCA_031378395.1 Pseudanabaena sp. OTE_75_metabat_487_sub | reverse complement strand
GAAGTCGAGCATGTCATGGCGACGCAGACACTCTTGGCCAAAAAGAAAGCGCCCCAAGTAGTTTCGCCCTTGCCCTGTGAGCCAACATGATCGAGCGTATCATTCCAATCGCCTGTAAAAATGCGGGGCATTCCCTTCTCGCCTGTATTTGCGATTGCAAAATCCAGCGCCCTGACCAAATGCTCATAGACTGTACCTGAACTGTCATCATGATAGGGAACAACTTCATCAAGAATCGAGAAATCTCCTGTTTCTTTGAGATATTCAACAATCCCGAAGGGAATCCAAAGCGGCGTGTCTGAATGGTTAGTGCGTTCGCCAGTATTCGTGAGAACAAAGTAGTTGTGTAAAGTGGAACCATCTTTAAACTGAAAGTTGAGAGCCTTGATTAATCTTTCGCGTACTCTCGCAGGATCGACCATCACCACACCGAGAATATCTTGGAAGCGATCGCGCATTCCTGTCCCAAACAGCAATCCGCCATGATAGTAACCAGAATTTCTTGCCATATCAAAGGTGACAGCCGCTTGATACTGATTCCACACATTGAGCATCGCATTAAATGCTGCATCGGGTGTTTGCACCTGCACACAGGATAAATGCTGATCCCATTTCTGTTTGAGTTGCAGGAATTGGCGATCGACTACTTCTAAAATCTTGCCCCCCTTTACAAGTGGAGTAGGGGGGATCTCTTTGGGCACAATCTCCAAAACCACCGCAAAATCGACAGAACTATTCGCCGCCAACGAAATCTTCGACTGCAAAGCCACCACAGGATCGCCAGCGGTAATTTCGGTATTTTGCATCACTCCCGTTTCTACAGCCACAGGATTCGCTTCCGATCGCCATCTGCCAATGAAAGTGTCGAGGCTACTATCAAAACCAGCGATCGGTAAACTTTGCGAGAAATAAATTTGATACTTCCAATCAATATTTGGCTGTTTAACCGAAACGCCTTTATTTAGCACCCAATAACGGCGGGTGGCAACCAATGCTTGCAAGTCTTTGTCGAAATGAATATCCGTAAAATGCTTGTCATTAGGTTGATTGATCTGATCATTGAGAGCATTCCCCATCAACAATTCCAAAAAAGAATAAATCTCTAAATTTCGTGCCTGTCCTGAAAGTTCCGTTAACTTCACACGCCAAATTTCGGCATTGGTATCTGTCGGAACGAAGTAAGTAATTTCCCCACGAATTCCATTGATCTCAGTGGTGATTTTGGTGTATCCCTGACCATGCCGACATTCATAGAAGTCATAGTTAAGATTGATCGTCGGCGACCAGCTTAATGACCAATATTTCCCCGTCGCAGTATCTTTGACCATCACGTAACGTCCAGGACGATCCCAAGGGAGACAGTTATAGCGCATCCGACTAATGCGGTTATCGCGTGGTGATTCCAAAAAGCTGAAGCCTCCGCCTGTATGGGAAATTAGCCCTGCATATTGGCTATTCCACATATAGTTAAACCAAGGGCGCGGGGTGCGCGGATCTGTAATCACAAATTCCCGATAATCTTCGGTGTAATAGCCGTATTGATTTGCGATCGCCACAGTTTAAAATATCCTTTCTTTGTATAATGAGGTTTATGCGATTTAATAAAGAACCAATTTTTTTATGGCAAGGCTTAGCCTCGCCATAAAAAAATTGGTTCTTTATTCTACTGATTGCGACATAGATTATCTCAATTTTTTATCTCAATTTTTAGAATAGCTTCAAATAAAACTATGACAAATGCGATGATTTCTAAGTTAGTAGTTGGATTTGCTTCATTGGGGGCAATATTTGGTAATGTTTTCCTGAGTCCACAAGCAGCCACACCGCAAACTCGGCATTCAGCGACTATCCAAAACTCCAGCTACACAACAATAGCGAAAGCTCCTGTTGCTAAAGCGCTGACGATTAATAAAACTCATATCTTTCATGGAGAAATTAATCGCCGAGGCTTAGCAGTTGGTTATCATCATCGTCCTAACGGCAAAGATAGCAGTAATGCCAGAATGGTCAAGCTTACAGGGTTACCCAATAGACAAGGTATTTATATTGGTCGCGTCGAAATTCGTAACCCTGCCAATGGTCAATGGGTCAGCAAGTTGTCAAGTTCTACTTTTTTCCCTGATCAGTGGACTCAGGTTCAAGTCTTGTCAGAAATCCAAAGTGCTTTCACCTCAGCTAACAAATCTAAAGAACCTTGGCAAGGCACTTCCCCAAGTGGTTTAAAAATTGAAGGTTATTACAGTAAAGCCACAAATACAATTACCACCGCTTATCCCATTTATCGCAGGTAATTTTTTGTGGCGTGGCTTTGCCACGCCACAAAAAATTAGTTCTTTATTAAATCGTATAAACCTAATGATCAACATCAAATTTTACCGAGATGCGGAAGGCTATTTTAAAGCTGACACTGAGCCTAAATATCAACTCCTTAGTCAATATTTTCAATCAGAAGTTCAAGGTGTTGCGGCTGTCTGTGAAGATCTTTTAGTTGCGATCGCAGAGATTGAAATAGGCGATCGCACTTCATTGGAAGGAGTCGGTAATGCAAGTGGATTGGAACTCACAGCAGAACGAGCATTGATCTGGAATGAGTTTAGCGAAGCCGAGCTAACTTTAAAACTTCCTCTAGCAGAATTCAAACAAACTTTAGAAGATTGCTTACACTTTTTGCAATCTGCTTAGCCATAGCCCTGTCCTCAAGTGTGCGCTAAAAGATGAAACCCATTGAAGCGGGTTAAATTTCTTCAGTCGGTTTCAACCGACTTTAGCTTTTAGCCAAGAACTTGAGTTCTTGGTTTATTCTAGAAAGTCTGCCAATTGAATCATCTGCGTGCATGTATCTTAAATCTCTCCACATCAAGCAGTTTCGCAACTATATCGATCAAGAAGTTAACTTCACTGCCCCAAAGACCGTGATCGTGGGCAACAATGCTCAGGGTAAATCTAACTTGCTTGAAGCAGTATTGCTCTTGGCAACCCTACGATCGCATCGGGTGAGTAAAGATCGTGACTTAGTGCGAAATGGTGAGGCGATCGGTGAAATCATCGCCACTTGTCAGCGATCGCGATCGCCTGAGAGCTATCCCGTACAATTATTGATGCGAATGCGGGCTAGTGGTAAGCGGACTTTAAATGTGAATGGGGTAAATCAAGCAAGGCATTTAGACTTTTTGGGGAACTTGAATGCAGTCATGTTTTCGAGTTTGGATCTGGATTTGGTGAGGGGTAGTCCAGAGAGTCGGCGCAATTGGTTGGATACAGTATTGATTCAATTAGAGCCGATCTATATAAATCTTTTGCAACAATATAACCAAGTTTTACGGCAGCGCAATGCTTTATTAAAGTCCATCAAACAAGGGCAAATCCAATATGAACCACAACAAATGTCGCTTTGGGATGCGCAACTAGTGACTGCGGGGACAAGATTAATCAGAAGGCGATCGCGTTTATTGGAAAGATTAACCCCAATTGCACATACATGGCATCAATCAATTAGTGGTGGCAGTGAACATTTGGAAATCAATTACTTGCCCAAATTCGCTTTCTCTCCAACAGATACCATCGAGAATATTCATCAATCTTTTTTTGAGGCAATTTTGCAGAAAGCAGTGATTGAGCAACATCAAGGTACAAGCTTAGTTGGGCCCCATCGTGATGAGGTTTCTCTGACAATTAATACTACGCCTGCGCGTGAATATGGCTCTCAAGGGCAACAGCGCACTTTAGTATTAGCGCTCAAACTTGCTGAGTTAGAATTGCTAGAATCGGTAGTCGGAGAACCCCCGTTATTGCTATTAGATGATGTGCTTGCAGAGCTTGATCTCCAAAGGCAAGATCATTTATTGAATGCGATCGGCGATCGCGTTCAGACAATTATTACTACTACTCATCTTGGTTCGTTTGATGCTCAGTGGCTAAATTCCGCCCGAATTTTTCAAGTAGAAAGTGGCAAAATTTTATTTTAAAACACAAAAAATACAAGCTTGCAAAGCAAGCTTGTATTTTTTGTGTTTTAAATATTATTCTTCTTCATCTGCACCAACTTGACGTAAATGAATATGTTTACGTCCGAGGCGAATTTCTAACTCATCGCCAGCTTGTAAACCCATCAATTGTGTGTAAGCTGAGCCGATTAGTAGGTTGCCATTTTTTTGGACGCTAACACGATAACTGGCACTACGTCCACCTTTACCACTACCTTTCGCTTCAAGCTCCACGCCATCAGCTTCCATCAAAGCATTATAAAATTTCATCAAGTTAACACGAGCTTGATTGTTTTTAGTAACAGTGGCATATCCACAAGCCTTAGCTTTTTCTTCTTTCGACAGATGTTCTAGTTCTTTGACTTTCTGTAGTAATGCATCACCAGAGAGTTGAACTGGTTGTTTAACTTTTGCCATTTGTTCTTAACAGTTTAATATTGAATATTTTTACATTAGTATCTTAGATAATTGTACTACTAGTCAAACTTTTTCACGAACATATACAACCTATTTGTTTTTACTACTAACTGTCATCTATATCTAAATTAACTAGCTTAATAAATAACGAGTTAGTCGCGAGATGTTTATGTGAAATTATAAAATTTATGCTGATAGTATAGAATTCCGTGGTAACCATAAAGACAATTTATATCAATCTGAAACCTCAAAAAATAAAGGCTATATGACCCCTCCATAAATCGCAAGTTTCTCATCGCTAATCCATGCCCAAAGTTGATCGCCATAGGAAAAGTGCCACCATTCATTTGGATGCCGAAGAAATCCGCTATAAGTCATTACTTGATTTAACAATTCCCGATCGCGATTAAACTCCACTGCTTGAGCATTACGAAAAGTGGCATAATAATTTGGTGCAGAGCGATCGCTAATCTCATCAATTGGCGATCCCATATTAACTTCTTGAAGATCGGCATCAAATAAAGTGACATCGATCGCAGCACCAGTGCTATGAGGCGGCGGCATTTTTGGATCATGGCTTGGAATTGCCCAAAATTTCATCACTTCCGCCATAAGTGATTTTTTTTGCTCCTCAGTGAGATTTTTTACTTATAAATCCTTGCTTTTGACTAACTGCGCGAAACTATAATCCACCATGAATTGCTGTACAGGAATTGGGCGATAGGCATCAAAAATTGCGATTTGATAATTGGGGCAAATTGCTTGTAAATAGGATTGAGATTTTAGTAACCTTTCTAAAATTCCTTGGCGCACAAAAAAAGGAGAGCGATCGCCGTAGGGTGCACCCAATGACATATATGGATGAGGATTGATTTTAAAGAAGTGCTCTGGAAGTGCCACCAGTGGCTCATTGCACTCAGCGATCGGGATATTTTGATATGGCTTTGACATTTTTTGCCGTAATTATTATTAAAAGAAAAAGTAAGGCTGTAGGGGCTTAGCATTTGCGCCACAATTCTTAAACGCATCACAGAAAAACCGATCCGCAAATGCTCAGCCCTCTGCGCTTTCATAGACGTATTTTCCCTAAGTTACAAGGTTTTGGGCAAAGCATTCCCAGATTAAAATAACCTAAAAAGCATAGATTTCTGTGGGAATGCTTTGCCCCTACATCAGGATCGGCTGGAGCGCGAATAAATGAAGACGCTAACCGCATTATTGGAATCGCTGCATTGCCTTTGACTAAATTGCCATATATGGCTCAATCATTAATAATGAGTAAATACACTTAGCGTACAAAAGTTAACAGTTTATCGGATATACTCCGCTAAACTTTTGGCTACGTTATTTTTGATGTGAGGAGGACAAGGCGATCGTTTACACAACCAGTTCAACCAGTACAATTACAACCAACAATCTACAGCCTATGCAATCGACGATGGATCTCGGTAATGCTTCACAAATTGCTTCACAAATCATTGAGCCTATCGACTTAACCACGCTCGAATCTTCTCAAATGGCACAAATTGAACCCAACGCCCCTGTCCTCCGCATCATTGGCAAAGCGAAATTGTCTGGGCATGTCCCCATTAGTGGTGCAAAAAATTCCATCCTTGCCCTCATGGCCGGAACACTTTTATCGTCAGAAGGATGTCGTATTCGGAATGTCCCCAACCTCGCTGATGTGCAGCGTATGAGCGACATTCTGGAGACTCTCGGTGTAAAAATTTCCCGCAATGGCGAAGTTCTCGATCTCGATACCAGCAATTTGACGACCAACTCTGCACCTTACGAATTGGTAAGTAAGATGAGAGCGAGTTTCTTTGCAGTTGGTTCGCTACTAGCAAGACTCGGATCAGCAAAAATTCCTCTCCCAGGTGGCTGTGCGATCGGTGCGCGTCCTGTAGAACTACATGTGCGCGGTTTGCAATCTCTAGGAGCATTTGTGCAGATCGACCATGGCATCGTTCACGCTCACGCGATGAGTCCGAATGGACGTTTGCAAGGCGCAAAGATTTATCTTGATTACCCAAGTGTCGGTGCAACTGAAACATTGATGATGGCAGCGACACTTGCTGAGGGGCAAACCATTATCGAGAATGCGGCTCTGGAACCTGAAGTCATCGATCTAGCCGATCTTTGCATGGCGATGGGCGCAAAGATTCGTGGTGCTGGCACAAGTACAATCATCATTGATGGTGTTGATAAACTCCATTTTGCTGATTTCACAGCGATTCCCGATCGCGTTGAAGCTGCAACTTTCATGGTCGCTGCGGCGATTACGCGATCGACCTTATCAATGTCGCCTGTGATTCCTGCGCACCTTACTGCCGCGATTTCTAAACTGCAAGATATAGGTGTTACGGTACGTCAAGATTCTGACAATATGATCACGGTTATTGGTGGCGATAACTATCGTGCTGTCGATATCGAAACCTTGCCTTATCCTGGATTCCCTACTGATATGCAAGCACAGTTTATGGCTTTGCTGACTATCTGCGAAGGCAATGGTGTAGTTACCGAAACTGTATTTGAAAACCGCTTGCAACATGTTGCCGAACTCAATCGCATGGGTGCAAATATTCGCCTTAAAAATAATGTGGCAGTAGTGACTGGTGTACCCCAGTTGTCGGGCGCTCCCGTAATGGCTACCGATTTACGTGCTTCGGCAGCGCTGGTTATCGCAGGACTAGCTGCCGACGGCGAAACTACCGTCATGGGCTTGCATCACCTCGATCGCGGTTACGATCGCATCGAAGAAAAGTTACGCAATGTTGGTGCGAAGCTTTATCGCACGACTGAAGTGATTCCCGTATAATTCAACAAAGGTGCTGCTAAATCCAAAAGATGAACCGCCCGCTACGCGGGCGGT
>JANNDZ010000052.1:0-14928 GCA_031378395.1 Pseudanabaena sp. OTE_75_metabat_487_sub | reverse complement strand
TTCGCCGCGCACGCCTAATTATTAACTTTATAATGCCTATTTTTTGGGTGGGAAGGGAGTATGAATGAGGAAGGAGAAATAGTACAAGGCAAGTTGTCTAAATGTCGAGCGATAAAGATTCAGGTAATGCGTTGTATCTGGAATGACAAATATGGGACTGGGGTGCTTGAAGCTACATTTTCTGAAGATTTTTCTGGTTTTAATGGATATTGGGGAGAAGAATTTTCAGAGCCAGTTGATCGATGGAGCGGCACACGATAAATTTTTAAAGTCGGATTTCATATTCTAGTCCGCAGGAACGCAACATGTAGATGTACGAGGAATTCACATTACAAAGGTTTTTTTGAGAAAGAGCCAAACGACGGTTTTGTATCCGTTTCAGAAACTTGTGCAAAATGGATATCCAATTAAATACATGTTCCAATTATCCATACAATGCTATTTTATCTACAGAAGTTTTTGTCCAATACTACAGAAAGATTAAAAATAATTCTCTATTGTACTAAAGAGTAGATTAAATATTGGTTGACGATCATTTTGTTTTGTAATGTAATCAATCAATTTAATTAACTCAATCTGCAAATCAATCTTAGGGCTGAAACAGTAAAAGAGCACCAGCCTATGTCATTTCTTAACTGAAATAGAATTATGAAAAACAAGTTTTTGAGCTACAGCCTAGCAGGGCTTCTTAGTAGTGTTGCTGTGTCTGGTTTTGGGCTTAATGACAGCATACAGGCTCAGTCGATACCTGCATCAGAAAATCCTCAACAATCCAGATCCGCCCAAGTCGATCGACATTTTATTGAAATGATGATTCCTCATCATCAAGCTGCGATCGCTATGGCTGACCTTGCTTTAACTCGTTCCCAACGACCAGAAGTTAAGAAAATGGCTGAAGCGATTAAACAAGATCAAACTCGTGAAATTCATGAAATGCGTACTTGGTATAAACAATGGTACGGAAAAGAAGTTCCTTTAACCTCAATGACTGATATGGGAATGATGGGAACCCCTCCTAAACAAGGTTCTGGCTCTCCCATGATGAATATGGATAAAAACATGATGAGCATGATGCATAACATGATGAGCGAAGGCTCTCCCATGATGAATATGGGAAAGGACAGTATGAGTATGGGACAGAACATGATCGCTATGGGACATAGCATGATGAGCATGGGACAGAACATGATGAATATGGGACATAGCATGATGAGTATGGACACGAATGCGCTCAAGACGGCTTCGGATTTTGATAAGGAATTTGTGCGCCAAATGGTTCCACATCATCAAATGGCGGTGATGATGGCTCATATGGCATCTATTCGTACTACTCGTCCAGAAATCCGTACTTTAGCTCAGTCAATCATCAAATCGCAGAATGCTGAGATTGCCCAAATGAAGGCATGGTAACAAGCTTGGAATCAATAATCAGGCAAAGTTAAACATATGTCATTTAAAATCACTCGTCAACATTCTCTAAACCGCCGAAGCTTTATTCGAGGCGCTGGATTTGTAGGCGGATTTGCGATCGTAAGCGGGACTAGCAGCCTGCTATCCAGTTGTTCCCCTCAACCTTTGGAAATACCTCAGAAGAATACCCTAGCCCGTGTTCCAAACCCGAAATTCATTCCCGATATTGAAATCAACCTCAAAGCTGAACCAAAAATGGTTCCAATCTTATCGGGGCAACCGACTCAAGTCTGGGCTTACACAGCCCAACTGGTTAAGGGCGACCCAAGCAGCTTACAAACTATTCCCGATAGTTATTTGGGTCCTATTATCCGCGTTCGCAAAGGTCAGCGTGTGCGGGTCAATTTCCAAAATAACCTGCCTCAAGGGCAAGCTAGTATTGTGCATTGGCATGGATTGATTGTGCCAGAGGAAATGGATGGACATCCTCGCTTTGCAATTCAGCCTGGACAAACCTATGTCTATGAGTTTGAGGTGATTAATCACGCTGGGCTAAACTGGTTTCATCCTCATCCAGACGGGCTTACAGGGCAGCAAGCCTATGCTGGCTTAGCAGGGCTATTTATAGTCACAGATGCAGAGGAAGAAGCCCTTAATCTCCCAACCAAGGCTTACGATGTGCCGATTGTACTGCAAGATCGCACCCTAGATGCCGACAATCAACTTCTATATCTCGGCAGCAAAATAGGTACTCCCCGTAATCGCAATCTGGGCAATATGGAAAGTATGCAGCAGGATAATTCAGGTCGCTCCAGCAACAGCATGATGGGTGACATGAGCAGCATGATGGGCTTTTTAGGTCAAAAGATATTCGTGAATGGCAAATCCAACTTCACGCTTTCTGCGGCAACAAGAGTCTATCGCCTTCGCATCTTAAATGGTTCTAATGCTCGCATCTATAAGCTAGCGTGGAGTAATGGTGAACCGATTACCATCATTGGCACAGATGGGAGCTTACTGGCTCGACCTACCGAACGAAAGTATGTCATGTTAGCTCCAGGCGAGCGAATTGACGTTTGGGCAGATTTCAGTAAGTTGAAAGTTGGGACAGAAATATCTCTGAATAGTTTGGCTTTTTCAGGAGCAGAAAATATAGGTGGTGGCAATATGGGTAGCATGAGAGGTATTGATAATGCTCCAGAACTTGGTTCAGCGATGATGCTATTCAAAGTCAAAATTGACCGAGAAGAGAAAGAACCTCTGCAACTCCCTACTAAACTCGTATCTCTACCACTTTTGCGTCCAGAAGAAGCTGTTAATGCTACCCAACCTCGTCCAGTTGAGCTTTCTCTCCAAGGAATTAAATGGGTAATTAATGGACAACCTTTTGAAATGAATACTGCATTACCGCAAGAAACTGTAAAGCTAAATTCTATTGAACAATGGGAGATTATCAACAAACTCAACCCTGGCGCGATGATGGATACGAAGGGTATGGCGCACCCCATCCATCTACATGGTGTGCAGTTTCAAGTTATTAGTCGGGAAGTGCTGCCAGAACTCGCCGCAGGATGGCAAACGGTCAAAGATGGCTATGTAGATGATGGCTTCAAGGATACGGTCATGGTAATGCCAGGTGAGCGAGTGAAACTGCTCATGAAATTTGAGAAATACAGTGGCTTGTATACATACCACTGTCATAACTTGGAGCATGAAGATGCTGGCATGATGAGGAATTATCGAATCGAGGGATAACTGCGATATCTATTTCAACTATTGAATAAACTCACATGGAACCAAAATTGATCGCAATTCAGCCATCTAATTCAATCCTTCCAAGCCAGAAAGCGATTGAACCTCGTCCTGCTGATATAGCTTTCTTTATTATTCTTAACCTTGCGCTACTCTTAGCGATCGCTATTCCCATCTATGTTTTTATGGTTAAGCGAAAACTGGCTTCAGTTGGCTTCAAACCATCGCCCAAGGTTATATGTCATCACTGTCAATATTTTAGCGATAACCGTTATCTTAAGTGCGCTCTCCATCCAGTAACCGTGCTGACCGAAGAAACAGTTGATTGTGCAGATCATCGCTCAATCAATTCATAACTAAACCACTCAAAAACAACTGTTTAACATTATGAAACTCCAATTGAAAATTCCTGACATGACGTGTGGTGGTTGTGTAAACACTATCACAAAAGCGATTAAAACAGTCGATGCGAACGCTTCTATTCATGGCGATCCAAAAACCAAGATTGTATTAGTCGAAACTGAATCTTCTGAAGTTGCTATTAAGAATGCAATTACGGCGGCTGGCTATCAAGTAAACTAATTTAGAGGATAAATTCCATGAATCTTAAAGAACCAAACAATCAAGAAAGTAGCGAATCGAAAGATTCTGATAAGTCTGGCATGAAAATGATGATGGTGATGATGATCGCCTGTTGTGCGATTCCAATTGCGCTCATCTTTTTTACAGGAGGAGGTTTAGGCTGGTGGCTAGGACGCTCTAACCAACAACCATCTAACCCTCAACCAACAATCCAGCCACCCAATTCCCAAAAATCCCTGAATTAGTAATGTTATGCTAGATTCCGATCAAAATTGCTAAGTCGATAAAACAAAACATTGATTTAAAAAGGATTCAAAATGAGTAAAGTTACACTTAACTTACGCGGAATGCATTGCGCTTCTTGTGCTAATAGTATTCAGTCTGCAACTCGCTCTATATCTGGTGTTGCTAATAGTAATGTTAATTTTGCCACAGAAGAGGTGATGGTTGAATTCGACGAGAAAAAAACCTCTCCTGCTGCCATTCAAAAAGTAATTAAGGATATTGGATATGAAGCGATTCTACCAGAGCAAGTAGATGGCGATCGCGAAAAGAAATCTCACTTAGCTGAAACTGAAGACCTAACCCGCAAAGTCTGGATCGGTGGAGCGATCGGGATAATATTGGTAATCGGTTCGCTACCCATGATGACAGGATTGCAGATTCCATTTATTCCTGAATGGCTACATAATCGTTGGTTTCAACTGGCGCTGGCGCTTCCCGTCCAATTATGGTGCGGAAGTTCGTTTTATATTGGTGCTTGGAAAGCATTCAAGAATCACACTGCCACGATGGATACGTTAATCGCATTGGGAACCATGGCGGCTTTCTCTTACTCGATCACTGTCACCTTAAACCCGACTTTCTTTATATCTCAAGGTTTACAGCCTGAAGTGTATTATGAAGTATCGGTAATCGTAATTACGTTAATTCTCTTGGGTAAATTATTTGAAAATAGAGCTAAAGGAGAAACATCGGATGCAATCCGTAAGTTAATCGGATTGCAAGCGAAGACAGCGCGAGTCTTGCGTGATGGTAAAGAATCAGATATTCCTATTGAAGATGTGCAAATTAACGATATCGTGCTGGTGCGCCCAGGGGAAAAAATTCCCGTCGATGGTGAAGCGATCGCTGGTAACTCCACCGTCGATGAGTCAATGGTGACTGGCGAAAGTATTCCCATTGAGAAAAAGGTGGGCGATCTCGTAATTGGCGCAACGATGAATAAATCTGGTAGTCTGCAAATTAAAGCGCTTCATCTTGGTAAAGACTCAGTTCTCTCGCAAATTGTGGGACTTGTGAAGGATGCTCAAGGCTCAAAAGCACCGATCCAGAGACTTGCTGACCAAGTGACAGGTTGGTTTGTGCCAGTCGTAATTTCTATTGCGATCGCTACATTTATTATCTGGTTTGAAGTAATGGGCAACATTACCCTAGCGACAATTTCGGCTGTGGGCGTGTTGATTATTGCCTGTCCTTGCGCTTTGGGTTTGGCGGCTCCCACTTCGATCATGGTTGGAACTGGTAAAGGCGCAGAAAATGGAATTTTAATTAAAGATGCAGGTAGTTTGGAACTTGCTCATAAAATTCAAACTATTGTTTTAGATAAAACGGGAACTTTGACCGAAGGGAAGCCAGTTGTTACGGATGTCTTTGCTCTCAACAAGAATGATGATGAATTATTGAAATTAGTAGCAGCGATCGAGCGTAATTCTGAACATCCTTTAGCAGAAGCGGTTGTGAATCATGTTAAGCAAAAGGATATTACTATTCCTGAAGTAACTGAGTTTATGGCGATCGCAGGTAGTGGTGTTCAAGGCAAAGTAGATAATGTCCTAGTCCAAGTTGGTACAAGGCGATGGATGGATGAGTTAGGAATTAACACTAGTGAGATTCATCAATATCAGGACGCATGGGAAACAGGTGGTAAGACTGTCGTTTTAGTTGCGGTTGATAATAATGCTATTGGCTTAATTGGAATTGCTGACAAGCTCAAACCTTCATCGCAAGTTGCGGTTGCGGCTTTACAAAGGATGAAAATCGAAGTAGTAATGTTGACTGGCGACAATCAATCAACGGCTGAGGCGATCGCTCGTGAAGTTGGCATCAAGCGCGTATTTGCTGGAGTTCGACCCGATCAAAAAGTAGCAAAAATCAGAGAATTGCAAGCTGAGGGTAAAGTCGTAGCGATGGTCGGTGATGGCATTAATGACGCGCCTGCCTTAGCTCAAGCTGATGTTGGATTAGCGATCGGTACGGGAACAGATGTGGCGATCGCAGCAAGTGATATCACTCTAATCTCAGGAGATCTACAAGGAATTGTGACCGCGATTCAACTCAGTCGCGCTACGATCAGTAATATTCAACAAAATCTGTTCTTTGCCTTTATTTACAATGTCGCGGGGATTCCGATCGCCGCAGGGATTCTTTACCCGTTCTTTGGCTGGTTGCTTAATCCGATTATTGCGGGTGGTGCGATGGCGCTTAGCTCTCTCTCTGTAGTTACAAATGCTTTAAGATTGCGAAACTTTCGTCCTTCTTCAACCAATTCTTCAACCAATTAAGAGGAACAACTATGAAAAAACATCAAGTGGTCAGTATTCTAGTAAGTATTGGTTTATCTTTTGGCATAGTTTCTAGTATGTCGGCAGAAGAGATGAGTAAACATAATTCATCGACTGAAAGATTTCAACCAATTGAACAGCCTATAGCTCTGAAAATTGCGATCGCTGTAGGTGGTCTATCTATAATAGCTGCTCAATTATGGTGGTTTCTAGGCAGCAAGCCCAAATCTCAACAAGCAGAAATTAGTGATGGTATTCAGGAAGTCACAATCACCGTTGATGGTGGCTACGTTCCTTCACTGGTGAAGGTTAAACGCGGTCAGCCTGTGCGATTGCAGTTTGATCGTCGCGATCCCAGTAGTTGCCTAGAAAAGGTTCTCTTTCCTGATTTTCATGTTGCTCAAGATTTAGTTCTCAATCAGACTACACCTGTAGAGTTTACGCCTCAGACCGTGGGAATGTTTCAGTTTAGCTGTGGCATGGGAATGTTTCATGGTGCGATCGATGTGGAAGAGTAAAAAGTGATGAATAAATTGAGCAATCGTTTATTCATCAATAGGCTTAGCAACTTCAAACTTAGTGCGCGGCAAAGCCGCCACGATCGCATCGAGAACTTTACTCACAGGAACGATCTCCATTCCATAGTCCTGCATCACTTGCATACTAGGGATGATGGCGCGTTTAAATCCTAACTTTGCTGCTTCCTTTAGTCGTAAATCTAGCTGCGATACAGGACGCACCTGTCCACCAAGACCTACTTCTCCAATCATCACTGTGCGTGGATCGACCGTGCGATCGCGAAAACTTGCCGCCACTGCGATCGCTACTCCCAGATCCACCGCAGGTTCCGCTACACTTAAACCACCTGCCGCCGCTACATAGGCATCAAGTTTCGATAAGGGAATGCCAATTCGCTTTTCGAGAACCGCCAGAATTTGCAAAAAACGATTGGTCTCAATACCTGTGGTGGTTCGACGTGGCGAAGAATAACTGGTGGGACTTACGAGGGCTTGTAACTCTACCACAATCGGGCGCGTTCCTTCACAGGCGACAATTGTGGCGGTTCCAGGGACAGATTCATCACGATTACCGAGAAATAATTCGGAAGGATTGGAAACTTCTCGCAAGCCGCGATCGATCATTTCAAATACGCCGATTTCCTGTGTTGCGCCAAAGCGATTTTTGACCGATCGCAATAGTCTATGGGTAGCAAAGCGATCGCCTTCAAAGTATAAAACCGTATCGACCATATGTTCTAATACTTTGGGCCCTGCGATCGAGCCTTCCTTAGTCACATGACCAACGATAAATAGCGAAATGTTCTCCCGCTTAGCCACACGCATCAGCGCCGCCGTACATTCCCGCACTTGTGAAACAGAACCAGGGGCAGCATTTAAGTTTGAGAAGTAGAGGGCTTGAATACTATCGATGACGGCAACTTTGGGACGCAATGATTGCAGTTCTCTGAGAACTGTTTCTAAATCAGTTTCCGCTAATAAATATAGATCATCAGAATTTTCTTCTAAGATGCCTAATCGTTGCGATCGCAGTTTTACCTGTTGCGCTGATTCCTCGGCACAGACATAGAGAGTGGGATAGCGGCTCATCAATTTTTGCGCCATGCCCAATAACAGTGTACTTTTGCCAATCCCTGGTTCACCACCAATCAGCACAAGCGAACCTGCGACAATCCCACCACCTAAAACGCGATCAAGTTCTTCATAACCAGAAGGCGATCGCGCTTGGTCATTGTCCGTAATTTGCGAGAGGGTTAAGGATTCTCTTGGTTTGGCTTTGCCTGTAGATTTGGCTGTACCGAGATGTGAGAATGTTGCGATCGCATTGGTATTTGTGGACATGACAGGAATTAATTCTTCTTGCAAGGTTCCCCAACTAGAGCAAGCGGGACATTTCCCATACATCTGCGGGAAGTCTTCACCGCAGTTATTACATACATATCGACTTTTTGCTTTTGCCATTATTTAAAATCTTCATTAGATATAAATTAGTTTGAGAAGACTCACGAAAAGAATTGGTCAATAACTCGCATAAATACTGCAAAGTCTGGGAACTTCGTTTTGTGTTCCAAGTACATATCAGCATAATCTAAAGCCTCAACAGTACGTTGAACCTGACTACCTTTTTTTTGGTATGCCAAGCCTTCTAATGAATACGCATTGTGAAGATCAAGCGCTGGATTAGTCCTTAGCTGCATATCGTCAACACTAGGATCAAAGCCATGCATTGCTGCAATGCGAGAAGCCGAAAGTCTTGGATGTATTCGAGGAAAGTGTGTATGCTCCGCGAGAAACCATGCTTCAATCTCCATTACGCCTAATACGAAATCCACCGAGATAGGTTTTGTTCTTAACCGATAGCGAAGTCCAGTTCTTAAACTAGGCAAATTCTCTAGCAACAAAGGGTAGACATCTCGAACACCAATAATTGCACTAAAGCCTAAATTTATAAGGGCTTCATAGTTATCTCGAATGTCGGAACCAACACGGTTATCTGTCCCTGAATTAACTATTCGGATATAGAAAGTCTTGTCTGCTCCACTACCACTATCAGCGACAATATTATACGTACGGCCAATTCGAGTCCCCCCACCAAAAGCTCTTCCCAATACGATTTGTAGATTCTTCTCATCGGCAATCTCTCGCAGTAGTCTGTGAATAAAACGCAACTCTGTTTCACCTTCGACGTAAATAGCCATTTTTTTCATGAATGGATTCCAGCTATTTGCTCTACATCACTTGGATTCTCCGTAAAAAAAACTTCATTCTCGTTAATGAAGTCCATAGCAAGAAAATCAAAGTTATTTAGCCCTGTAAATTTAAAGTTATCAAATGCGGCTTTTGAGTTCTTGTAATTATGTACCGTGATATTCCCGCCTTCTCGACTCAATAGAGACCATTCTTCTAGGGGCACATTATTCATGACAAATCGATCATTAGTGCTCATGACCAGTTGGATTTTTGAATCCATCGCACATTGCCGAATGATGTGGATTAATCGGCAAGATCGGTCAAAGTCTAGTCCCTCACCGATGTCGTCAATAAGTATAAAGCTGGGATGGTCTCCATGAATTGCATACTGGAGATGGATGATTACTGAGAGCGCACGAAACATACCCTGCGACATTTCATCTTGTTCTGTCGGTCCCGATAATGAGCGCTCCTTGACAATTAAAGCGACTAAAGCGACAGGCATAGCTGGAATGATTGAATTCGACTGGATTTGTATGTTTTGAGGGGTGGCTGCATCAATATCTTCTATGTCATATCCAATATCGTTCATCGCCTTAATGACTGACTCTTTGAAGACATTTGGATATTGCTTCGTCCCTTCACGAAACAGCCCGACTACCTCATTAGGATTTGTCGGGTCAGGCGGAGGTCCTCCATCAACAATCAACCCGATCGTAGTTCGGCCCATGGTGTCCCCAAAGAAGTAATGACGTATGTCTGAACCCCAATCATTTAACGGGCTAAGAAAAGCATGTTGTATTGCATCTCTTCTGGCAACAATTGCTGCATCAGTCTCTGGTGTCTGAAACTCTATGTTTCGATCTTCCTTTTGATGAAAGATGTATCCTTCGCCACCTTCACCACGTTTTAGTAAAACATTTTCACCATCTGCAAACGACTCATAAATAACCTTGTGGTCTGAGATTTGAAGAATGTACTTAAGGATATGATCATCGTGTTCAAAAGTGACATCGAAGCTACCACAGGTTAGCTCACTTGGTTTCCGCCTACCTGAAAGAAGGTTTCCCAACACCCTAAGTACGTTTAGAGAGCGCGTTTTCCCAGTAGCATTATTCCCAACAACTAAGTTGATAGACCCTAGAGTAAAGTCGGATATTGACCACTCCTTCGGCTTCCCTAGAAACTCTGAATACGAGACTGATTTTAATCTCATTTAAATGAATACCACAAATTCGAGCTTTTATTTTTGAGTAGTATACGAGAGAAGCATGACTGCTAGCAAGTTTCACCAACTAAGTCAATATTAATTATTTGTACGTTACACTCGGCTAACACACAATACAAGATCAATAGGCGATCGCATATTTGTTAACCACAAAGTAAAATAGCTAGCGATGCGATCATCATCTAAACTGATAGTTTTGAAGGATTTTTGTGTGGAATAGGCGATAACATTAAGATCTTATAAGTAAAACTCACTAATGACAGACTCTTTGCAGCCTCAATTTACTGAAGTACTCACCCTTATCAAAAATGTTCAACAAAAGGTCTTTGCTACAGCAAACCAAGAACTGATCAAACTATATTGGAGCATCGGTAAATACATCAGCGATCGCCTAGCCACTAGCGAATGGGGACAAAAAGCGATTGAGCAACTTGCAGAATTTATCCAAACCCAAGAACCTGGTCTCAAAGGATTTGAAAAGCGCAACCTCTACAGAATGCGCCAATTTTACGAAACCTATCCAAATTCAGAAATTGTGTCAGCAGTGCTGACACAATTAAGCTGGACTCATCACTCTATCCTCATCTCACGCTGCAAGACTGAATCCGAGCGGCTTTTCTATCTTGAAATCGCTGCCGCCGAACACTATAGTACGCGCGAACTCGATCGCCAAATCAATAGCGGTATCTTTGAGCGCACCCGTCTTGCTGATGCTAAACTTTCGCAAACAGTTCATCCTAAAATACTCTCTGGAGTCTTTCGCGATACCTACGTCTTTGACTTTCTCAATCTCCCCTCCAGTCACTCCGAAAACGATCTAAAGACAGCACTTGTTTCTTATCTCAAAGAATTTATCCTAGAACTTGGTCGAGATTTCACTTTTCTGGGGGAAGAATATCGACTCCAAGTTGGCAATAGTGACTTTTTCATCGATCTGCTCTTCTACCACCGCGAACTTCAGAGTCTCATTGCCTTTGAACTCAAAATCGATAAATTTCGACCTGAATACCTCGGACAACTTGAATTTTATCTCGAAGCCCTCGATCGCGACATCAAAAAACCTCACGAAAATCCTAGTATTGGTGTTCTGCTTTGTCGTGACAAAGACGATGAAGTTGTCGAATACGCACTCAGTCGATCTATCAGTCCTACTGTTGTTGCAGAATACGAAATCAAGCTTATTCCGAAAGAACTTCTGCGAAGAAAACTAAATGAATTCTATGAATTACTCGCAACCAAGGGTGATGAATAATTCTGCCCTCGCAAAATGCTAAAGCAAATCAGGACGACGTTCTTTTGTTCTTAAAATTTGTTGTTCCTTTCTCCATTCTGCTATCAACTTATGATTGCCCGATCGCAATACTTCAGGAACTTCCCAACCACGAAAAACCGATGGTCTTGTATATTGCGGATAATCTAATAATCCATCTTCAAAACTTTCAAATTTGAGTGAATCTTCTTTCCCAACTGTCCCTGGACGCAAGCGCACCACTCCATTAATTAATGCTAGCGCAGGAATCTCGCCACAGGTAAGCACAAAATCGCCAAGAGAAACTTCACGGGTGACTAAATGCTCACAGACCCGCTCATCAACTCCCTCATAACTGCCACAAATGAGAACTAGCTGATCGTAAGTTACTAACTCCTTAAATAGATCCTGCTTCATTGGCTCACCCTGCGGAGTTAAGTAAATAATTTCGCGCTTGGGCAAAATTGGCAAAGACTCAACCGCCGCAAAAATTGGATCGGGCTTCATTAACATACCCACACCGCCACCGTAGGGTTCATCATCGACACGATGGTGTTTATCGGTAGTGAAATCTCTGGGATTGGTCAGATAGACATCGGCAATTTGATTGGCGATCGCCTTACCCAGCAAACTTGTCTGCAATGGCGAGGTGAAAAATTCAGGGAACAGGGTGACAATATCTATACGCATAAATAAATTCTATAGTAGAGAGCAGCGCTACGTGCTGCCCTCTACCTTTTAAAATCGCGATGCTGTCTGTTGCTGAAACTGAAAAAATAATTTTAGATCTGGTCAAACCTTTTGATCCTGAAATTGATAGTGAAATTTTGCCCTTGTCGAAAGTGCTAAATCGAATTCTTGCCGAAGACATTAGCAGTAAACTCGACTTTCCCAATTGGGACAACTCAGCGATGGATGGCTATGCTTTGCGCTATGACGATTTAGATGATTTACAGGAATTAAAACTAGCGATCGCCTCGGATGAAATCCCCGCTGGCATAGCGATCGCCCAATTATTAAATCAAGGCGAATGTGTAAGGATTTTTACAGGCGGCATGTTGCCTTTTGGCGCAGATACGATCATCATGCAAGAAGATACAGAACGAATTGATAATTTTTTGTATCTAAAAGTAAAACCGACTCAAAGCGAATATGTGCGACGCAAAGGAGAATTTATTCAAGCAGGTACGACTCTGATCAAAGCAGGAACAACATTAGGTGCAACAGAAATTGGGGCTTTAGCTTCTGCAAGATGTCAAACAGTCAAAGTTTATCGTCAACCGAAAATAGCAATTATTTCCACAGGCAATGAATTAGTTAGCCTCAATGATTCCCAGCCGCTTCAGTTAGGACAGATTATTGATTCAAATCTATATGCATTATCGACATTGATCGAACAATTAGGAGCGATCGCAATTCCTTTTGGGGTGGTGCGTGATCATCAAACCAAATTGGAATCTGTAATGCAAAAGGCGATCGCCTCAGCAGATATCGTCATTTCAATAGGCGGCGTTTCCGTTGGTGATTATGACTATGTCGAAGAAATACTAGAAAAAATGGGTGCTGATATCCATGTGCGTTCAGTAGCGATTAAGCCAGGAAAACCTTTAACTGTCGCTTCCATTGAATCTATTCTTAATGTGAATAGAAGTGAGGATAAAATCCTCTATTTCGGAGTTCCTGGAAATCCTGTTTCGGCAATGATGAGCTTTTGGAGATTTATTCGGGGTGCGATCGCTAAATTAAACGGATCGCATAAAACTCACTGGTATCCACAATTTATCAAAGCTACCACCACAGAAGATTTACACTCACAAGGGCGGCGCGAAACCTATTTGTGGGGAACATTAACATATCAAAAAGGAAGCCCCATTTTTCAGCCTGTGAAAAATTATAGTTCTGGGAATCTGATTAGTGCGATCGGCACAAATGCTCTAGCAGTAATGCGAGTAAATCAGACCTATTTACCTGCGGGAGATGAAGCGATTATTATGTTAATCTAATCATAATTTCCCATTTTGGCATTAGATTATACAGTTATACCAAGACCCAAAAAGGCTATGTCTTTCTACGTCTTTAAAACCCTTACTGAGTTTAGGCTTTAATTCACAAAAGTATGCCGACACTTTTATGGATTGTTATTACAGCAAACTTCGTTCAAATGAACCACAATAAGTTTTTAAAAGTGTTGCCTAGCAACACTTTTAAAAACTTATTGATTCAGGTTTTAGCGCGAAGCTTTGTAACTGTATAATCTAGGGGCATCAACAAAAGACAACATCACGAATTTATGTGTCATTGACAACTATCTGTATCAAGCACATGTATGCAAAGTTCTCCTCTAATGTATTGGGCATATTTTCTGGCTGCTAGCATCATTGAGGATGTTCTTCTTATGCCATTAGATAAAAATAATTTAACTAATGAAAACATAGTTACACTTTTGCGGGGATATAGAATTTCTCCCTCTGAGCCTTTACAGCAGCAGCTAATTGAAATTCATATGGGTTTGATTCGTGAAACGATCACTTCTTTACCAATTTCCTTAATTAACCAAAAAAATATTGGTGAGCGTCGTTCCAGCGATCGCCCAGACAGAAACGAGCGTCGAGTATCAAATCGCAGAGTTGGGGAACGCAGAACAAGCGATCGCGAATTGATCGAAGTTGGCAAACAAGGCTTAAAAAAAGCTTTAGTACAATTTAATCCTGAGACAAATCCAAATTTTTCTGAATTTGCACGATCGCATATTCATCAGCATTTAGAGAATTTTTTGCAAAGACAGTATCTCGATAGTCGTAATGAACCTCAAGAGGTCGAAGAAGCTGATCCGCAAACTACGATCACCCGTAAACAAGAAACGCTAGAAATTTTGCAAGCCTATCGCAGTAATCCATCGATTCATCTCCGAAACAAACTTGTAAACCTAAATATTGGCTTGGTTCGTCGCGAAGCCTATCATTGGAAAAATCAATGTCAAGAAAGCTTTGAGGACTTGATGCAAGTTGGCTCGATTGGGCTAATTAATGCGATCGAGCGATTTGATGTTAGTAAAGGAAATGCCTTTAGCTCCTTTGCAGTCCCATATATCAAGGGCGAAATCCAACATTATCTCCGTGATAAAAGCCCGACGGTGAGGATGCCTCGCGCTTGGCTGACAACCTATAATCAAGGCTGCAAAGTCATTCGCAACAAACGTGCGGAGACTGGACGGGAACCATCAAGCCAAGAAGTGGCTAACGAGCTAGGTATTACTGTTAGTGACTGGTATGACATTAAACTCGCCTGTCAAAACCGATCGCCAATCAGTCTCGATACACCAATTGATCAAAGCGAAGACAACTCGACATCCATCGGTGATCTGGTTACTGATCAGAAATATCAAAGTTTTCAACTTGCTCAAGAAGATAATATTCGACTCCAACAAGCTCTCGA
>JANNDZ010000035.1:0-27023 GCA_031378395.1 Pseudanabaena sp. OTE_75_metabat_487_sub | reverse complement strand
CGCCGCGCCACAAAAATTTGCTTCTCTATTAAATCCCATTTCCCATAAAGTCATTCTAAAGAGATAACTTTATGGGAAATGGGAACATCAATTTTTGTTGTTGCCGAAAATGAAACCGTGCTAAATCCTATTTAATCTGGGTGATATCTTCAAAACAGTAGAAATAGAAATATCGTAAAAGCAAAGGTTCGTAAGGATTTAATCATATGCGTCACTTAACTACATTCGTTCTCAGTCTTGCTTTTTGTGTTCCTTCGATCGCTGCGATCGCACCTGCCGCAAAGGCTCAAGAATCTTCTGCAAAGTACTCCGAAATCAAAAATGAGCGAGTTCTCACGGTCACAGGACGTGGTGAACGTGCTGTGAAAACCACTAAGGCAAGAATTCAGCTTGGTGTAAATGTGGAAGGAAAAACTGCGATCGCGGTTCAAGAAGAAGTTGCGCGTCAGGCTAATAGCATTGTCTCGCGGTTGCAACAACTCAACGTGGAGAAATTGCAAACCACCAGCATTCAGCTTAATCCCAAGTATGTCTATGAAAATAATCGCCAACGCCAAGAAGGTTTCACAGGACAGACTAGTGTGAGTTTTGTAGTAGCGATCGATCAAGCTGGTAATGTCCTAGATGCTGCGGTTAACTCAGGCGCAAATCTAATTGAGCAAATTAGTTTCATCGCCACTGATACTGAACTAAATGCTGCCAAGCAATTCGCGCTTCAAGATGCCATTAAAGATGCTCAAACTCAATCTAATACTGTTTTGAGTGCCTTAGGTTTTACGCCTAAAACTATCAAGACGATTAATATTAGTGATTCAGCGATCGCTTATCCAGTTCCACAGCCACGAATGGACTCATTTGCAAACAAAGCTGCTAGTTCTGTGCCAATTTTGGCTGGCGAGCAGAAAGTCGAGGCTTTAGTGACTTTACAAATTACTTATTAACACACCTTCCGCAGAAGGAATTCCTGCGATGGCTGAGGTTTGGGGCTGGCAGGGGGCACAGCCCTTACGGCAATCTAAATTTTTCGGTAGAGGCAATCCCCCCGTAGTTGCCCTGCTATGCTAGCAGCAAGAGATTCATCATCTGGGTTCCGCGTAACATCAGTTAATGGAGATATTAGGAAGAAATAGACGAGTTCATAAAGAAATTGGAGAAAGTATCGAACTATATTGAAGCTCAAGAAGATAATGTAGATGCATTGGTAGAATAAATTGCCGAATATAAGTTTCAGCTTCGGGAGTCGAACGGTGATGATAGGCTAGAGGTAGAAAGTAATTTAGCTTTTGTTGAGAATGAGCTTACACGATTGAGACAACATCTTGAAGAGGTAAAAAAGCAAGTTCGTAAAGAAATGGAATTACATTTAGGTAAATAGTAGATTAATTCATTTTTTTCTTTGTATTTAGAGCTTTATTCTGTTCATCTAATACCAAATTACAAAATGGCTATGCCATTTTGTAATTTTAAAACCCTTACAGGGTTTGGGGTTGAATTAACAGAAGTGTTGTCGCACTTTTGCGAATTGGCATAAATCTTAGTTATGGAATTTCAATCAATGCGTTATTTAGTACTGGCAATATTTACAATTTTGCCAGGTGTATTGGGAGTCTTGATCTTTGGATATCATGCTTTAGCCGATTGGCATGACTTACAACAAGCTTATATACCCTTTGCAAAGGCAGTTCAGAGTAAATCTAGTCTAGAAACTTTATTTGCCACCGAAGCAATGCAAAACATCCAGCGAATCAATCTTTTTGCGGATGGAGTTTGGACACTTCTGAGCTTGATAATCGCCTCAATAGGAATTCATGGCATTTGTTTAGTTCCTCGAATCAGAAAATAAATGAAAAAGGTAAAACAGGATGTTAAAACAAAAAAGAGGTGCATTGCACCTCTTTTTTGTTTTAACGATCGCTGATCGACTGTTCTTTTTGCGATCGTAGTTCTTGCGCCCTAATCCGCTGCCAGACCTTAAAGCAAGCATAAGCCATCAATAGAGTACTAATCGCCGCATATGTTCCCCCAGCAGGCATCCCTGAAACCGCCATCGCGATACTGCCGACCCAGAGGGTGAGGGCATAGATAAATAAAACCGTGAGCCTTTTTGATACACCTGCTTGCACTAAGCGGTGGTGCAAATGCTGCTTGCCCGCAGACATTGGTGACTCACCTCGCCTAATTCGCTGCAAAATCACTGCAGTCGCATCCACAATCGGCACTGCAAGAATCATATAGGGCATAATTAGCGCCACCGTCGCCACTGCCTTAACTAGCCCGATGATGCTCACACCTGCGAGGGTAAACCCCAAGAAATAAGCCCCACCATCGCCCATAAAGATCTCCGCAGAGCCTTTAGGCTTGAAGTTGTAGCGTAAGAAGCCTAGACATCCACCAGCTAGTGCCGCAGCAATCAGAGCCGCCGCAGGTTGCTTCATAAATAAACTAGTGATTAAAATTACGGCGGCTGCGATCGTGGTTACTCCAGCGGCAAGTCCATCAAGTCCATCCAACCAATTGATCGCATTTGCCATGCCAGACAGCCAAACCATCGTAATTGGCAAGCTAAACCAACCAAATTTGATAATGCCAATAAATGGCACTGAGATAAAATCTATTCTCACGCCCACGCGCCATGCGGCGGCGGATACTGCTAACTGAGCGAGTAATCTGGGTAATGGGGGCAAGTTAAACAGGTCGTCAGCAAAACCAATTAGAAAAAAGGCTGCGCCACCAATGGTTACACCCCAGACTTCATATTCTCTAGTTTGCGGCAATATCCCAAAGTATCCGCCTGCCCAAACTAGCAGTAAGGCGCTAACACTGCCCAAAAAAATTGCCACCCCACCAACACGTACAACTGGAGTTGTATGCATTTTACGATGGTTGGGTTTGTCTACTAATCCTGCTTTAAGACCAAAATGACGAATAATCGGCGTACTCAGCCACACCACGATCGCAGATACTGCAAAGGCGACCAAGTAAGGAATGGCAGTTGGATGCAGCATTACAAGAATAAAATTAAGTGTTGGGATTAGGCGAATTTATGCTTGCAAGCATAGCACTGGATTGACTAAACGCAACCATTTACAGCCAATTTACAGAGAGAGCTTAGCGCGCTCTGTAAATTGGCTGTAAACTCTGGTCAATAATCATGTTAAGATTAAAAGCCGTGTCAAAAATTTTGATCATCAGTAAACGTTAGGCATTAGTTCATGAAAGTTGTTAGCTCCCTCAGATCGGCAAAAACTCGCCATAAGGACTGCAAAGTTGTGCGTCGTCGCGGCAGAATTTATGTTATTTGTAAGTCAAACCCAAAGTTCAAAGCTCGTCAAGGATAATCAACGATTTTGCGTTATTTATCACAAAAGAAAAAAGCCCGTCACATGACGGGCTTTTTTCTTTTGTGATGTATTTATCCAAAATAAAAAAGCGGCGCGATCGCGCCGCTTTTTGTTGTCTAACGAACTCTTACTCTAAATCTCACAAATCCATAGGAGGTTGGAGGTGTTCCAGCGGCTGTAGCATTGGGGACAGCGGGGAAAGGGGGCGCTCCTGTGGTGCGGGTGACATTAACTGCCACAATACCGTTGGCATTGGTGGTAATTGAAGCCGCAGGATTATTAGGATCAGGGCATCGCTCTAAACCAGCCCCAGCAGGTACTTCGCCTAGGGCAGGATCGTAATATCGACCACGATCGGGCGCATCGTTAGCACCTGTTAGAAAACGGCGATCGCCTAATGTCGTACCTGTTTGTAAGGCAATACCTAGATCCACAGATGATCCGCCGTCAGTGGGAGCAGAACCATTAAAAGCATTAGCTATAAAGCTAGTATTCGCAGGAACTGGATCGCAAATTCTTAAGTTGCCTGCATTGCTTTGACCGCGATTTAGGTAATAGATTGTGTACTCCACATCATCCTGAGGTCTTACATTAGGTTGACTGATTACTCCACGCAAAGAATCGGAGGTTGGGCTTGGCCATCTAGCATCATTGTCATCTGTACCAGGACCATCGTCAAAACCAGTAATGTCAATGTTGTTAATTCGCGTAATCCGTTTCACCAAAATTACTTCAGGAGGTAAGGCGGTAGATGTAACGACTAAGTTCGCAGTTGCGGGCCCATTGGAAGTGGTTGTACCACCGCCAATACTGGTTTGCAAGGTTGCTTGCACATTTGCAGTAGGGATAGTGTTGGTATAGGTATTTGCAATATTGGAAACCACATCGATCGCCGCAGTACAGGTCGTATTGAAAGGCAGCTCAAAGCCCTGCAACGTAAAGGTTGTTTCTCCTCCACCCAAGACTGGGTTAAACACGCCACTAGTGCAAGTAGTCGTGGCATTGGGTGTACCTGCTACCCGCACGTTTGCTGGTAAGTCGTCGGTAAACCGAATATTGTTTAAAGGACCACCTAGCTCACCAGTAGTTTGACGGTTCTGGATGGTTACAGTCAGACGGCTGATTTGACCACCTGCGACTGTGCTTGGGAGAAAATCCTTGGAAACGTTAAGAGCAGGCAATGCGTTAAGGGTCGCTGATGCAGCGGCATTGTTAGTTGTACCCTCACGAGTAACGATGCTATTGGCTGGCAATATATTGGTACGGTTACCTGCTGTATTCCGAGTAGTACGGATAGTGATCGTACAGGTTGCGCCAGCATTGAGAGTACCGCCGACTAAGCCAAATTCGTTGACTCCCAAGGTTGCAGCACCCGCAAAACCTGCTGGTCTAGCCACACCTGGCAATAAGACCGTCCCACCACAAGTAGTTGTGGCAGTAGGAGTAGGAAATACTAAAATTTCCGTAGCCATCGTGTCTACAAACGCCAAATTTGTTGCGGTAATACCACCCACTCCAGGATTTTGGATCGTGATTGTTAAGACCGAGGGATCGCCGACAGAGTTTAAAGCATTGGGGGCAAATGATTTATTGATCGTCAAGTTATTGATAACACGATTGAGGGTTCCGCTAATTGCTGCAGGGTTAGAGAAGCTTTGTGTAGTTGTAACAGAGTTTGGTGGCAGGGTGTTTGTAAAAGTCGCACCACCTGTACCATCAATCGTGACATCAAAGGATACCGTACAAATTCCATCAACACCACCCACTGCGGCGGGTAACGTACCACCTGAGAAGGTAAAAGTCCTAGCCCCGATCGCGCTAAAAGCACCACCTGCACAAGTAGTCTGAAAGTTAGGAACAGTGGCAATAATCGTATTCGTCTGCACCCAGCTATCCGTAAAGGACAGATTAGTGAGAGCAATGTCTTCTGTGTTATTGAATTGAATCGTGGCTCTGGATGTACCATTGGCACTTACAGAAGGAGATTGAAAGGTTTTCGTACCACTGAGAGGCGATATTACGACTAAGTTCGCAGTCGGTAGAGTTGCACCTTCACCTTCATTATTACTAAACAAGGTGGGAGTATTGCTGTAGGTTTGGGGGGTCGGGAAGTTGGCAAAGGTTTGATCTATCTCAATTACGTCAAATCGCAGTTGGCAGCTACTACTAGCAGCAATACCACCTCCAGTCAGAGAGACGCTAGTATTACCCGCAATTGGGGTAAATGTTCCCGCGCAAGTATTGGATGAGTTAGGAGGAGTGGCAACCTGTAAATTGGCAGGTAGAGGATCAGTGATTGCTACATTCGTGAGAGGTTCCGCGACACCCGCCAGACTGCGGCGGTTGTTGGTGATCGTAATGATTACTTGAGAAGGTCTACCACGACCAACTGGGGTGGGATTAAATGCCTTAGCAACGTTAACCCGCGAAGCTACTGTCAATCTACCTTCAGTACTAGTTACACCATTGCTATCTAACCCTTCATTGTTAGTAATAGAGTTATTGGGAATAATGTTGTCAAAGGTAGTACCTACAGGAGTACCTAATGGAGCAAAGACATCAAAGAAGAAATCGCAATTCGCTCCCGCTGCGATCGTTCCGCCAGACAAGCTAACCGAATTATTACCTGCGATTGCTGTAAGTGTTGGCGCACCACAGGCAGTAGAAGTGGGATTTGGCGAAGTAGCAACCTCTAACTGCTGTCCACCGCCTGTTGGTAAGTTATCGGTATAACTCACACCTGTGGCTGCAATTGGTGATCGGTTATTAACTCTGATCCTAACTCTGGTGGTACTTCCAGGAGCAATTACGTTAGGAGTATAAGTCTTAGTAACATTAAGTCCCGCAATGACAGTAAAGGGATCGGTAGCATCTGTAGGTGGTATACGTCCTTCAGCGTTACTAAAGTCAGTGAGACGATTAATCGTATTAGTAGCGGCATTTCCCACTTCAGGATTAGGAAGACTAGCGATCGCCCCAATCCTCGCTCTCACATCTACCTGTATTGTGCAACTACCCAAAGCATTAGTACTAGGATTGGAGGCAGGTACGATCGCAGCCGCACCCAAACTAGCAGTATCAAGAGTAAAAATATTAGCACCAGCCGTGGGTTGAGTTGTCCAATTTGTAAGTGCTCCACCTGCAATACAAGTAGTCCGTGCATTCGGTATCGGTGCAATTTCTAGCAATGCTGGCAAAGGATCGGTGACAACTAAACCCGTAATCTGTGCACCACCGTTAGTTACTGTAATTGTAATTGTCTGAATGTTTCCTTCAGGCATATTATTAGGCAGATTTCCCTTAGTTATATTAACTGCGGTCTGCACAGTCAGCGTAGCGCTGGGAACGTTGCTATTGCTGATCCGATTCTGGGTGTTTAGGGTATTAACGGGAATAGTATTTGTGTAAGTTCCACCAACGGCAGAGGTGACAGGGAAGGTAATCGTACAATTTCCATTAGCAGGAATTGTACCGCCAGTGAGCTGAATTGAAGTGTCACCCAGTATGCTGCTAGCAGTCCCGCCCGCACAAGTAGTAGTTGGTGCTGGAGCCCCCACGCGAGTATCTACAAACAGTAGAGAAGGTGCGACTGGTAAGGCATCAACTAAAGTGGGTGGAACGGTTGTCCCATTAAGGGGGAAGTTGTTGGGGTTAGTTACCGTAATCGTGACTAGCGATCGACCATCCCCAGGGATCGTATTGGGAGCAAAAGCTTTATTGAGAGTGGCGGCAGCAAATGTACGAACCTGAAGAGTGGCACTGGTAGGATCGGCGTTTGTGCCAGTACTAGTTACCAAATCACCAGTATTAATCGTGTCGGTATGGTTACCAGAGACAAATCCTCGTACAGGAAACTCGATAATACATTCCCCAGGTGCACCCGCAGGAATTGTAAATCCAGAAATGCTGTAGGAACCTGATGTACCACCGCCGCCGCCAGAGTTAGGTTCAGTACCAGGGTTAAGGGTCGCAGTACCAGCACCACCACAGGTATTTGTAGTCGGTGTAGCACTAGTTATGGTGACTGGGCCAGGAGCACCAACTAAGGTATGGTTCAGCGATGTGATCGTGATTGGTGCACCTGTGGAGTTGCGCAAAGTTATGCGATAGACGGAGTCAGTACCAGGGATAACATTGTTATTGGGAGTAAAACTATTCAGAATCGCGATCTGGGATGATGCTTGGGCAAAGGATGGTGCAGGTAGCAGCCACAGGTGCTGTGTGAGTACAAAGACAAAGCTCAAAAGAAATAGGCTAAGGTTTCGTAGAAGCCGATTGAAAGCAGGGATGGGGGTAAATGTTCTCCTCATGATCGATTAGTTTCCTTTTCCTTCGATTTGAATGTCGTCCTGTTGGTCTAGTAGCTGAATTTCCACCCCTTGCATATTTTGGAGGAAAAATTCTACCCGCCGATCGCGAGCGTAGTTAGTAATGTCATTTTGACTAGTAAGTCTTTGCCGTTCACCAGCCGAGCGAATTGTGATCCTTGAAGCTGCAATTCCTTGGCGGCGCAAATAGTTACTAACAGAGCGGCTACGTCTTAAGCCTAGATCTAAGTTATAGGCATCATTGGCTCTAGGGTCAGTATGTCCGACTAACTCAACCGAGATTGTAGGATATTGCTTGAGGACTACCACAAATTT
Organism: Pseudanabaena sp. OTE_75_metabat_487_sub; assembly: GCA_031378395.1. Classification (GTDB taxonomy): domain Bacteria; phylum Cyanobacteriota; class Cyanobacteriia; order Pseudanabaenales; family Pseudanabaenaceae; genus Pseudanabaena. The sequence goes on along the minus strand of JANNDZ010000035.1, from coordinate 19,039 downwards.
GTCGATGATCTTGGCGGAGACAGAACTAATGAAGTCTTCATCAAGGGCAAAGTGGACTTGGCGTGGCAGTTGCAAAGCTACGGGTGGCTCTGGTGGAGTCTCAACAATGACGGGTGGAGGAGTCGTACATTGCGGCTGAGAGCGAGTTTCGGGCGGCGAAGCTGGAATTGGTGTATTGAGATCACTAATGCGAACGGGGCGAGCAGGCTCCGATGTACCAAACTCAAGATCGGTAGCGATCGCGCTGAGGGTATCACCAGCTTTAAGGTTATCTAAGCTCGTACTGAAGTTGCCTTTAGCGTCAGTTTTGAGTGTAGTCAGCAACTCATATAGTCCACCGCCACGCAATCGATAGAGATCAATTTCTGTATTGGGGTCAGCGAGCCCATCGATGCCAACCTTGCCATCAACGCGACTAAATCGATCAGCGCGAAATTCGGGAGCATCGATCGCCCCATTAGCCGTGTCTACACGCCGAAAATGGGAATCGCGTTTAGGGTTGCGTCCGTCACCTGTGCGGAAATCCTTTTCACTAACATTGCGACGAGAGATCAAATCAATATCCAAACCTTCAATGAATTGAAATTGGTTTTGACGAATCAAATTGCGATCGCTAGCAGGAAAAGCTGCCACGGTTACACCCGATCCCGCTTGATTACTAATGCGATTATTACTAACGACATGTCCGCGTCCCATTAAGTAAATAGCAGAGCGGCGAAAGAAACGGGCGTTAAAACTCACAGTATTATCTTGAACCTTAATTGCACCTTCAGGCTTAAATAAAAATACCGCTGAACCTGCATTGCCACAAATAATATTTGATCGCACCTGCATTCCCGCAATTCTTCCTTCCAGCCGAATTGCATCAGGCATTCCATCAAAACCATTGCCCTCAATTACATTTTCTTGAATGACAGAATTTTGGGTGTCAACGGCGGTAATAATACCACTACCTTCATGATTGGCTATCCGATTACGGCGAATATTCGCATCAACACCATGAAATAGATAAACTCCAAAACTAGAAGGCTGTGAGGGCATCGATCCATCGGGTGGAATTCCCAGCCAATTATTTTCGATTGTCACACGAGCCGCAGGACGATTGCTATCGTAAAAGGAAAAGTCTTTAGCAGGTTGCTGCTGTTGGGTGGTGTCTGGCGGTGGCAAGCGATGGGAAATGAAGATATCGCCTGGAGGAGTAACAGCGGTTTCAAAGTGCCGTGAGCTAAATCCGTAGATACTCAGTCCACGAATCAAGACATCATCACTGGTGATAGTCAAACCCCGAAAAATTTCGGCTCCAGCCGCAGGAGTAATCGTTACTACTGGGACTGGGATCGGAATCTCTTGGGCAAAGCTTGTTTCTTCTTTATAAGCGGGATGAGTTGTCCCATCGATTTCCATTGGTACAAGGAGCGGGGGCAAAGCACTTGTTAGCTGAATCTTGGGAATCTCAAGATTTTGAAATCGAATCTGGTGGCGACCTTGACGGGGCACAACTTGACCAAGTTCCGCAGGAGTGAGTTGATCAGTGCGAAGCGTCCCATTGGCGATCAGAATTGCCTCACGCAGAGTCAATTCGCGATCGCGCAAGTCATCATCTCGATTGCTATTAACGTTAATCGTTAAAAATGATGGAAGTGATGATGGCGCTGATTTGTCTGGTGAAGTCTGCGGTAATGTCTGCGCCAGCGTGATCAAATGCTCATTTAATGACAGTGCTAGAAACTCTGCCATCATCAAAATAGCGAGGGTAAGTCTTCTCTTCATGGTTTGCCCTCTTCAAATAGTTCAGGTCGGATAATTTCGCCGCGTAGTTCAGGTTGATTCTCGTTAAGCGATCGCAGCAGAGCTGTCAACACATCGCGATCGCGACTGAGCAGGAAGTTCAAGGCTGACACTAAACGGCGGGTATTCGAGTCACGCTTAGTGTCTTCAGCAATCAAGTCAGGTCTTCTCTCAGGTGCTGCATTTGGTTCAGGTAACGAGAGAGAGATAATTTGTGCTGAAGGGATAGATGACCAACGCGGTGCAGTTTCAGGTAAGGGGAAACCAGATAGGAAGGTAGAGAAGTTAGTCGATAGCAAAGTTGGTTGAGCTTGCGGTTCTAAAAGCATGGTGAGCAGTTGCGGATTAGGTAATAATCCGATGAGCTGACGACGATAGTTCTCAGGGTCGAGAAGTTGACTGAGCAAGGAGGATGAGGAAATAGTTAGTTCACCCAGATTGAGTCCAGACTGATTTAGCCCCGATAGATTGAGACTGAGACGATTATCATTATTTTGTTGTGCGATCGTTCTCGCAGGTGTAGAGCCATTAGGCAATTGGGCGATAGGTACTCCTTCCAAATTTGCAAGAGTGAGCGTAATACTATTTGCGGTATTGCTATTTGCCGTATCGCTATTTGCTGGGCTAATCAAAATGCGATCGCTCGCGATGCCCTTTTGAATTAGATAGCTGCGTAGTCCCATCAAACGATTGACTTCGAGTTCTGAGCCATCGAGATTACCTTGTAGCTCGACCGCTACCTCTGGCTCATTAACAATCCGACTAATCAACAAATCAAGATTAGCATTACTAGGATCGGTCATTTTGCCAACTGGGGCAAACTCAATCCGTTGTGAGATGGCTTGAACTCGCAGAGGGCTTGAAGCAACTGGTGAATTAGAAGATACACTTGACAAGTCATTAGGTAGGACATTCTGAAGAATGCTGCTGCCATTGCCTTGCTTAATCCGATCTGATATTTGCGTAAAGGTCTCTCTTGTGCCACCAAGAGCAAGAAGCACTTGAGGCTTGTCGTCAATTTCTGGAGCACCCAGCGATCGCATCGTAATCCGACTACCATCAATGCCTTGGCGAAGCAAATATGCGCGTACTTTACCCAGTCGCTGAGCATCAGGACTATTGGCGCTTGCCTCAGTCAGGGATGCCAAACGCCCCTGTACATCAATATTCAGGGCAGGATATTCTCGTAAGACTGTTACTAAATTATCCAAAACCAATTGGTTAATTTGTGACAAATTAACTTGAGATTTCGGAAACTCTACAGGCTGAGCGAGTGACACTCTGACTACTTCAGACAGATTACTAGGAACCGATGCTGTCGTAGTACCAGCTTTCTTCGGATTAACGGGTAATTCAATAGCGACGCTAGGATCGAGCGGTTCTTTCTGCTGCGGTGGCGCAATCTTCTGTAGCCCAAATCCATCAAATAGTTCATTGAGCTTGAAGGTTACCGCCGCATAAATTCCACCTGCTGAACGTGTACCACTGAAGTCTCGGTCATTATTGACTGCACCTGAACTGTAGCCCAGAGCAAATCGCAAATTGGGCGTAGCATAGTAACCGAGTTCGGTAACAAAGCCAACTTCATTAAATCCTGCGGTCGGTTGGTTGATCAATCTGCCCTCAGCCGACACATCGAAGTTGTAGCCCAGTCGATAGGTAGCGCGTAACTGCGCTAAATTAATCGCCGAAGTTCCAATTAAATCCTGTGCTAAGTAGGAAGTATTATTGCGCAAAGCATATTTGCCGTAAAATTCCCATTGCCAGTTTGGCGAATAGATAGCTTCAAGCGCGAGAACATGCTCTTCTGAGCCTGAGCCAATCCCACCAACAAAGCTGGCGGGAATACTGCTAGGGTTTTGGCGATATTCGTAGCGTAATAGAGCGTTCAGGGCATCATTGGCTGGATCGCGATAGGCTAGCCCTAAACGTAAGCTGGAGGTATCTCCAAAATTGTTGATCGTTTGGTTAGCAATTCCCGATCGCTGATAGCGCAGTAGCCCAGTGATTGAAGGGCTGAGCTTACCGAGCGCCGATGCATTAATAACTGAGTTTGCACCCGCCGCAGATATCCGATATTCGTACCGCGCACTTGCCTTAAAGTCAGGGTTATCAGTATATTCAAAGCCAATGCTGTAGTTGTCGCCACTTTGAAGAGCAAGGGAAGAAGTATTAGAGCCAGTGGTTAGCGGCTGTAATACCTGAGTTACTCCTGCTGAATTCCGAACTTGGTCATTGCCAAAAATCCGTTCGTATCCGAACTCAAGCCTTAACCCTGGGAAAATTACCAAGCGCTGATTTAAGCCGATCGCGCCTTGAGTAGTAGTGGTATTTGCGCCACCTACCAAAGTGTATCGACCTGAAAGAGTGGTGTCAGGGAATAATTTATAATTTCCCACAACTTCGCCAGTAGTAAAACTGCTGCCAGCTAGGACACCGCTACTAAACCACTGCTGTCCTACTCGTAAACTAATACCTTCAATTACCTGCCAATCCAGAACTAGGGCTGTACGGTCAGGCAGAATAGTATCAGGCGAGTTAGAAAGACTAATTTCATTCTGAGCAATAAATTTTAAGTTTTCGAGAATTGGCACAGTTAATCGCGATCGCAACTGGCTAGAAGCACCAGAAAAGGTCGTGTTTAATTTATCTTGACGGTCTCGCAACAGAAAGTCGAGTTCAGCGGTTGCCGAACCTAGCTTTTGTAGAACTCCCAGACTAAACGTGCTGAGCTGGTTGTCAATGGGAGTGCCTGGCGTAGATTGAGGGGTGAGGCTGAGGAAGCTATCAAGAGTAAATGGCTGAGGAGCGACACCCCGATTCTCTTCCCGCTCATAGGAAGCCCTAATCGTCGTCGCATCGGAAACCTTCGCATCAATATTTAGCCCTAACCTTGTCTGCCCTGGGACAAAACTAATCGTGGCATTATTGACAAAACCAGTATCGGTCTGACGATAAAAAGCTTTAGCTATAATTCCTTCCACAAATTCGCTAACTGCTTCAAAGCGTAAGGCAGAACCAGAGACAGGTGCAGGTAAGTCACTGGCGTTATTTTGCGATCGCGCATATTCCGCAATCACATAAGAGTTTTTGCCAAAGGAAACTAGAGCATTAGCACCATAAAGCTGAAAGTCACGCGCTCCTTGATTCTCTTTAAAGTAATTAACGCCCAACCAACTCTCTGCGCCAAGTTCGCGATTGAAGTGATAGCGCAACTGACCTGCATAGACACTATTGTTATTACTACCAGTGCTAGTGCCACCTTCATTGTCATACTCGTAGGAGACAATAATGCGTCTAACTAGGGTTTCACCACCTGCACCGATATCAGTTTTGAGAATTGGCTGACGAAATTGCAGAGAGCCGCGATCATAATCAATCTCATAGTCTTGACTGCGATTGAGCTTGACTCGGCGCACAATATTTCCGGGACGCAGTAGTTCTTCTGATTCAATAAATACATTTTCACTGCCAGGGGTGACTAACCGCCGAGAGAGAAAGAAGAACCCACTTGTACCATCAGGCGGAATAATATCACGCTCAAATCCGCGTGTAGTGCTGCTATAAAGCCCTGTAGCTTGTAAATCGCCAAAGTTATAATTGAACTTTAGTCCATTGAACTGTCTGGTAAAGGCTGTGAATTCTTGAGAGCGACTGGCAAATTCTTCGGTACGGAAGTCTCCCCACATTAAGAAATCAGTACCTGCATTTGGTACGGGAGAAGTGCGCTCCGCCCTCAAAAAGATACTAGTTAAAGAGGGTGTCTCAGTAGTTAAAGTTGAGCTATCTCCATAGACAGGATAATTTTGCTTGCAAAACTGAACATCTCGAAATAGTCGGCTTCTGCCTTCGCAATCTTCGTTAAGCGTCCGACGGGTATTAAATGCTCCCGTGATAAGCCATTCTCCGACTTTGCCAGTTCCAAAGGCTGCTGCATAAAAATCAACATTAGTGGAATTGTTGCCGTCAGTAGGCAAGAAATCTCGAAAGCTTCGATAAAAATCAGTGCCTCTTGCTCCTATACGAAAATCAACTACCCCAGTGAGGATCGAAGGGCGCAGGTTAGTTTCTAGTTGCAGTTGGGTAAAGGCTTCAACTTCGAGATTATTAATTACAGCGCTAGCTCGAATGATAGAATTGCCAGAAGTAAGCCCAGAACGCAGAAGTGCAGTAAATTGACCTTCTCTTGCCTCGACTTGAAAGCCTGGTTGATCAGGACGAGCATCATTTCCTATAAATTCACCTTCACTCGTGGTGAGGGTCACAATGGCGCTACGATTGGAGCGATCGCCTTTTTCGTCTAACAACAGACCCTTTACTGTGGCGGTGGTACGACCATCGGCAGGAATACGCGACTCTAGTGTGCTTACCTGAATTTTTGTTGCCGCGCCACGCAAGCGCACCACAACACTTTGACTAACGTCACTACCAACTAGCTTAGCGGTAATCTTGTTGTCACCTTCATCAAGAGTTACACCATACCAAGTCTGAGTCGTGATTCCAGCATTCGCATCAACTTCAGAACGACCGATCGCATTCGCATCTACTTTTCTACCATTAACTGATAGCTCCACTTCCGTACCAATGGGAATCCGTAAAATGACCGTAGTTGCGGGCACATCGATCAGGGATTGGTTGGCAGGTGAAAGAATTGTCACTTGTGGAGCAACTTGATCTTTTTTTACTGCGGCAGGAGTAGCTTTGGGTGGTTCAGGAGCTACCGAACTATTTTCTGGTTGAGTATTAGTTTGTACTGCGATTTGGAGCGCAGGTTGGGTACTTTTAAGGTCTGGTTTAGGGTTGGATTTAAGATTGGAGTCATTTGCCAGAGAGGATCGCTCGGCAGCAGGGGCAGATTCTTCCAATGAGGTTGCGTCATTGACGACGGAATCGTTTGAGGCGATCGCACTAGATGCACTCGTTCCTAGCCACAAGCCTAACAGACCAAGCACCTGCAAACACAATTGAGATTTTAATTTAGCTTTAGATGCAGATTTCATTATTGCTGACCTCCTACACCTTTAAATGCTGGAGTTACAGCAAAATTTGCTCTAGCCAAACCACCTGGGGACAGTCTCACAAGTCGAGACTGACTGTTGCGTTCGATAAAGTATAAGTTGGGAGCTAGGGTATACCCTGACAAAGAACTTATATCTAACACCACAGTTCGCGCACCTGGAATGACATTAGCAACTGAATATAGTCCATTTGCATCAGTAACAATGCGATTGCCATCATCCATGAACACTACAGCATCAGGAATGCCTGGCTCGCCATTCTGCTGTTCTCCATCAAAGTTTTTATCCACAAATACTCTTCCAATTAAGGTGGCACAATCAGTAACGATGCCAGGACGGATTCGCATCGTAAAAAGGGCGGGCCCATCGCGAACGGTATAATTGTTGTCGGCTCTAATTGCCGAAACCGCAGCGGAATTCCTTCCTGTTCCCCGCACAGCATCGGGAGTAACAGTTACCGCATAGGCAACCAAGGCACTTATGTTCCCAGCAGGTATTTGTGCTTGGAGCGCAAAGGATAAATTATTGCCATTTTCCTGAACGACAACTGGGACAGGATTTCCATTAAGAGCGGCTCTTGCAGAATTTGGCACATATCGCAAGCCGATAGGCAAAGAATCTGTAATAACTGGGTTGATTAAGGTTGTAGTTGTGAGGTTTTTGATCGTTAGACGATAGGAAGCAATATCTCCTGGCTCAGCGGCAGCGCGATCGCCTGTTTTGATGATTTGGATCTCGCGAGCCTCGCATACAGACAAAGCTGAGTTAAGTTGCAATGAAATTAGCGACAAGGCATTTAGAGCAGCATTGTTGACAACTACGTTCTCCGTAACCGAGAAAACTCCGTCAATTCCGATGGGTCTACCATCCACCGCTGTAGCCGTATATGGTAAGAGCAGTCCATTTTGTGTGCCAATTACGATCCTTATTCGCCGTTGCCCGAGCGCAAGACTAGGAGGGGGATTCACAACTAAGATATAGGTGCTGCCAGCGGCTCTTTGGGCTCCATTTAACAAAAAGTTATATACACCGCGTCTACCATTTACCGCTGCATTGGTGATCGAATATGGATTGACGTTTAAAATGTTAGGGGCAATCCCCGCTGGAAGAACTGTGTTTGGGGGATTAGTTGGGGTTAAGGCAATAGGAGCGCCGATTTCGCCACCACTTCCAATAGCTTGATATAGACCCACAGTAAACCCAGTGTAGTCAGCAAACTCCTTGCCACCACAATCGAGTATCTGTCCTAGAGGATCGATGAGACGATCGCCATTAATAACGTTTAAGGGCGAAGATGCTTGAACTGGAGTCGCTACACCTAGAGTGCCATAGCTACCGCTTGCGCGATTTTGAATTCCAAAGTTTCGCGCTTGACCGAAAGCAGCGCCATTCTCTAAGCAAAGACATAACGCTAAACTTCCTAGCCATAACCAGAAAAAGAAAGCATATCGCTTTATTATTTTTTTGAGCGATCGCATATTCATCAAAGTTCTATCACTCTAGATATTCAATCGGGATAAATTAGTTTTAATCATGAATAATGATGCACCGTAAAAAGCACGGGCATCATCTTAACTACTTGACACGAACCTGATAAGCCACCATTACCTTAGAATTTGCGGATAAAGCTTCACCAAAATCCCAGCGTACGTGGGTATAGGCATCGGCTGGGGCGGGACGCTCTTCAATTACGCCGCCACGGGCACGCACGCGAACAATTGGTTGAGTTGTAAAAGTTTTACTTCCATCAATGCTAAATTCCAATTTAGCGCCTGGGGTAGCTAATGCAGTTGCAGATGGGATGATGTAGACCATTCCATTAGGAATCGGCTGAATCACCGTAAGATTACGCATATTACGACTAGTGTTATTCTTCGCTGTCACTGTGTAACGTAAAACACTGCCAGGAATTACTTGGGAATTAGAAGGGAGGGCATTCCAAGAAATCTTTTCTTTGCCTGATTCATCACGGCTGATTTGGCGTTTTTCAGCTGCTAATAATAATTCCACAGGTTGCTGCTGTTGAGCTACCCGCGAATCTGGCTCGGAAACGTTAGTAGAACTATTGTTACTTGCGATCGCAGTAGACAATAGCAGCATAGGTAGTATCACAGCCCCAACAGTTGCTAGATACAAGGGTTTAATTTCAAATTTTTTCATGATCGGCTCCAAAACTTCGATAAATTCTTGTCAGTCTGTCTATATCTAAAAAAAGAATTGATTCTCTTTTCTTGATCTCTTGATCCATATAGGGGTTTTCAGTTTCTCTATGACAAATTGAAAACCAAAAAACTTTAATGAGCTTAATTTCCCATTTTCAAATGAGCAGATGCTCATTTGAAAATGGCTATAGACTCAGTTGCTATTGCAACTGGCGATGGAAGCGTAAAACGCCTTGGAAGATAGCTGGATTAGTTGCGGGTTGAATCGTGCCGACATTATTTACATAAGTCGTGATGGCAGTTCCTGTAGGTGGGTCTGGAATGGCTGCACCATCATAAGTAACCGTACCTTGCGAAGCAAAGGTATTTTGAGCAAATCCACCAACCACTGCGGGATTGTTGAAGTGTAACGATACTCCTGCCCAGTTGTTCGGTGCAGTTGTGCCATTTTCTGTAATCACTAAATTTGCAGCCTCTAGAACTACGCTACCTGCACCAGCAGTAGCTAGAGGCGTTGAGAAGTTGACATACTCAACCACATAGCGAACTATATTGCCTGGTTCTGCGGTCTTGGCAGTTTCGTCAAGCGTGCCATTTGCGACGGTAACAGGGCGTGGATTAGTGCCTTGCAATACTTGAGACTGCTTCCGCAATCTTACATAACCCGTATAACCGCGATCGATTGTGATATTAAAGATCGGATCGTTGGCAGCTAAAAAGCCGCCATTATTATCGTTATCCACAAAAGCAACAATCGGCACATTAAATCCTGCGCGACCCGCACCATTTGCGATAAAACGATCAACGGATAGAAGTGTATTCTGAGGACCAGGAGGTAAATCAAGGGAGACAGTATAGTTATTCAGGACACTAGGCGCTAGAGCATTGACCAGAATGCTTGTCGAGCCAACAGGCAAGCCAGAGCTTAATCCTGCGTTGAAGACATAGCCCCCTGCTGCTGTATAGTCATAAACCGCGATCTGGGTTCCAAAAGTAATCGTTACTCTAGAGTTATCGGGAATATCTGCGGCTGGCTGTTGTGAAACCCCTGGTACAGATACATTATTTGGAGGCAATGGCAACAGGCGAACTGTATCTAGGTTGGTTGTATTGCTGGGCGGATTTTGGAACGTGTTGTTAAAAATAATCGGCGGTGGATCAAATACAGTTACTTGTCCAGGAACTGACTGGGGTGCTGTCAAGCCAGTGGAACGGTTGGTAAAGTCATCTTGGTTAGTAGTACTTGGTCCGATCGCACCTGGAACATTATTCGGTCCATTGAGAATGCCACCTGCTGGAGTAATTGGGAAAATGTTGACTTCCCCACCAGGTCCTGTGCCAGTATTAGTGTTAAGTGGATCTGTACTTTGAGTGGCTGGATCGGGTACACCATTATCAGGAGTTATGCCATTGGGGGTGAATAATGTACCTTCAGGAGCAGGAGGTACAGCTCCTTCAAAGTTGTTGGGGTTTTGGTCACCTGATTCGTCATAGACTACGAGATTGGCAAGATCGCCTACGGTTTCCCCAAATACTTGGGCAATATTATTAATTACACCACCTGTTGCAGGAGGCAGGTTAACTGTAATCACTCTGAATTGGAAAGCGTTAGCAACTAACTCAGTAGTAGAGCCTGGAGCAAGTATCCCTGTAAAAATATAGCCAACACGGACGACATTCGGTGCAGTCCCAGCCGTTGGAGCAGTGGTTGACCATGCTGCGGCTGGCAAGGCTCCAACTGCTGCGCTGACAACGGGAATAGTACCTGCGGCGGTTGCTGTATATTGATAGACCGCTTGCCAGCCCGCTGGTAAATTTAAGGCTGCATTAAATGTGTCGTCAATTCTTGTGCCTACGGGAATCACATCAGATACCAAGATGCGGGTTTGGACTACCGTATCAACATTAACTGTGGTTCCTTCGAGGTTAGCTGGGGTGAACTGGGCAGGATTCGGGGATGTAGCGGCTACCCTTAAATTTAGACGATAGGTAAGTCGATCATCTGTCACTGCGTTTGTAGGACCTGGATCGTAAGCCGTTCTTGTCTTAAGGACAGTAGCTAAGGCGATATTACGAATGGCAGTAGCAACCGTGGTTGCTTGAATTGCGGCTGCCTCACGCTCACCATTAACAGGAGTACCAGGGAGTACGTTCACTGTGCGAACTTCGTTGGCATTCGTACCTTCAGCGCCTACGGCAGGAGGTTCAAGTCCTGAGTCTGGTTGGTTTTGAGTACCAGCCGAGTTGTCATTGGCTCCAGTATTACCTAGTTGGACGCTTACAGGCGCACCTGCGGCTGCGGCTGTTACCGTACCAACAACTCTGACTCGCACAGAGCTACCCGCAGGAATTGGTGTTGTGGTAGTAAATGCTCCAGTCTGCAAAGCTTCACCAGGACCTGCAAAAATGCCGTCATTGTTGAGGTCTAGTTGATACTGCAATGTACCAGCGTTTAAACCCACAGTTGTAATGTTGGCAACTGCTGGGAAGACGATATTGCTAGGATCATTTCCTGTATTTGTAACTAAAAAGTCAAAGTTAAGTACGTCACCAAGAGCGACACTACCACCGTTAACATCAATAATCCCCGCAGGCACATTCGTAATACCTGCTACCTCCGCAACAGTGACGGTGACGGTGTTGGAAGTGGTGTTAATGGGTGTACCGGGATTATTTGGATCTACATAAGTACCCGATGCGCGGTTGAGGATTGCTGTATTTGCTGGCGTTGGCGGCACAACCTGAGCTTTTACAAGATAGGGTAATAACGATGACATTCCACTGATTGTCAATGTTGCTGCTATCAACCGATAGAATGAAGACTTTGAGTTGGGTTTTTTACTATAATTAGGCATATAGTTCTAATTTTCCTGACTAAAAAGCAATAATGTGTTTTCGTTAAAAAGGTAATGCTAAAACCACCAGTTTTTGATAGCAGCGAACTATCCGTAATTGTTCTCAAAATAGGTTGTTAACTAAAACTTGAACTAAATATTCCGCATTTCAATTAAACTCTCAAGGTAGAGAAGTAAGATTGTAGGATACAACCTCTAACAAGTATTGAATTTAATATGAATTTAGCGCAAATTTATTTTCAAATATATAGAAATTAACTACAAGAATTGATTTTCAAGATGTAAGATATTTCACCTAGCAGCCTCTACTAGATGTTACATGTCATTAAAAATTGCTCATTTCAAGCAGTTTCATTTAATAATGAAAAATCAAGCAATAAACTTTACTAGCGATCGCAGAATTGTCGCAAATTTTAGATCTACATCTTCTAAAATTCATTAAGTGTATTTTTTGTCAACACGTAACATACATTACACTATATTGATTGTTTTGCACAAGACTTACACAAAATCATGTTTGATTTTGTCTGTTGAGTACTTGCCAAAAACTTATGAATGAATAGCAAAAACAAGGCTGTAAGAGTTGTACAGTAAGTATTGCAGATTTTAGAGGTCGGTTCCTAAGATTCCTGCTATTTGTACCTTAATCCCGTCTGGCTTGGATGGGGCTAAAATAAAAGCATGACTAGTAATACTCGCAAAGCAAATCTCATTAATGCGATCGCACCTGTGAATCGTGGCTTACAAATGTCCGAAAATCAGCGTAAGGCGATTTTTTCGGCAGTGGCTTATCTTGAAGAATTAAATCCTAATTCTTCACCAAATAACACTCCTGAGCTGTTAGATGGTAACTGGTTACTGCTATTTACGACTAGCCAAGAGCTTTTGGGAATTGATCGGTTCCCGCTGTACAAACTAGGCAATATCTATCAATGCTTGCGTGTAGCGGAAGGCAAGATTTTTAATGTTGCCGAGATTAAAGGACTGCCGATGCTAGGTGGAATAGTGAGCGTCTGTGCAAATTTTACGGTGGTTGATGAGAAACGAGTTAAAGTAAATTTTGAGCGCTTAGTAGCTGGCTCACAAAGCTTAATCGGCTATCAGAATGTAGATAGTTTTATCGATACTTTGCGATCGCCTAAGAAGTTATTTGCGATCGACTTCCAAATTAAGAGAGAAGATCAAAAAGGATGGCTTGAGACAACCTATCTCGATCAGGATTTGCGAATTGGTAGAGGCAATGAAGGGAATCTATTTGTTTTGAAAAAGATTTAATCAATGTTCAACTATTCAATCCAATCTAAATTCCACTTTTGGAAAAGGTTTTTACATGCTGCTGTTTTATGTGTTCTAGCGATCGCTCTATCGCTAATTTTTTCGACTAGTCAAAGCGCTTGGGGGCAATCTGAATTTTTAAAACTAAATTGGTTAACTGGTCAAAGCGCTGCCAATGTGCCCAAAATCGATCATGCTGTGGTCAAACTTGATGGCTATCAATTGTTTGTGTTAGCAGCTCCAACTTTTAATCAAAGATTTCCTCTAGAGCAACGAGTACAGGGAATTGAAGATGAATTGCATCGTATTGCTAATAGCAACTTTGAGCCTGATACTTTGCAAGTAGTTAGCAGCATTGATCCAAAAAGCGATCAACCCGTAATTGCTATTAACGATCGCTATCTAATGACCGTGACGACTATAGATGCTCAACTACAAGGACGAGATCCGATCGGCTGGGCGAATCAGATTGCTCAAGTTCTCCGAGATGCTTTAGTTAGAGCTAGACAAGAGCGGCAACCCCAATTTTTAATTAATCGTGGGTTAATTACAGCAGGAATTATCCTGACAATGCTCCTTGGGATGCGAGCAATCGTTTACTGGCAGGGGCGATTAAAGTTAAAGCAGGAAACGATTGAAGCCCAGATTCAACATACTGCGCCACCTTATCTTGATGCAGTCGCTGTTACGGATTTAGAACAACAGCTACACCAAAAACAACGTGCTAACCTCAGCGATCTTCAACGACGGGCTCTACAACTGAGCTATTTAGGACTTGTCGGTGGTGGTAGCTTTATCATTTTGGGACTATTTCCCTATAGTCGTTGGGTTCAATCTTTCTTGCTATCCACTCCTTTACAAATTTCCGCGATCGCCTTCGGGATTTATCTATTAATTCGGATCAGCAACCTTCTGATTGATCGCTTCTCAGGATTTCTGAAGGCTAGGGATTTTGCGATGCTGAAGCCATACCAGAGATTAGAGCTAAGAGTATCTACGGTTTCGCAAGTTCTCAAAAATATTACTGCGATCGCATTGGTTGGGCTAGGAGCCTTAGCAATTCTCTCTGCGATCGGATTTGACTTAATTCCACTGTTAGCAGGAGCAGGAATTGTCGGTATCGCGATTTCCTTTGCGGCTCAGGGATTAATTAAGGATGTAATTAATGGATTTTTGATTATTTTAGAAGATCAGTATGCAGTTGGTGATGTAATCGCAGTGGGCGAATTAGGCGGATTAGTCGAAAATATGAATCTGCGAATCACCCAAATCCGTAACAATGAAGGTCAACTGATTACGATTCCTAATAGCTCTATTGCGATTGTCCAGAATCTATCTAAAGACTGGGCAAGAGTGGATCTGACGATTCGGGTTGCCTATGACACGAATCCTAATCTCGCTTTAGATGTCTTACGAAAATTAGCCCAAGAGATTTATCAAGAGCATATTTGGAGGGCAAAAATTATTGAACCTCCAGAAGTGCTTGGGATTGATGATTTGCAGCATTCAGGAATGTTAATTCGGATCTGGATTAAGACACAACCGCTTCAGCAATGGTCTGTGGCAAGGGAATTCCGTCTTCGGCTCAAGTTGATTATGGAGCAAGAGGGTATTGCGATCGGTATTCCCCAACAGGCTTTTTTACTAGAAAATACTCTTACGTTCACTCCTGAAAACCCAGAAATATAGCTGGCGGTACTTCGCATCCCTAACTATAATTTCCTCAACAAAAATCTTAAATTTATGATCATTTTGCTAATTATAATTATTATGGGTGCGATCGCCATTTCTTTGGGGGTGGGAATGTTGCGGCAGTATGTATCGCGCATACTTAAACAAAAGTTAGCAGGCACTGAAAGCGAGTCGATCACGAAAGGACTCGATTTATTGTTTGCTGTGATATTGCCGATCGCGCGTATTTCGGTCTGGGTTGCCGCCATTCTCTACATTGCCGATCTTTTCCCCGAATCCCTTGCCAGATCGATAAAATACGCTATATCCCTCAATCTGTCTAATCGAAAAATGTGATTTAATACAATCTAGCTGATTTTAAATTAAAGACATTTGGGCAATCATCTTGTTTATTCGTAAACTAATAAAAAATAAATATTTTATTGCTGACGCATCCATTTTTTTGTTTACAACACCGATTGGGCTTCTATTGCTCTTTGATGGAAATATTAAAGAAATTGCTGACCGCTTTTTAGTAGTTTTATTTATTACAATTATCTTTGCACTTGTAAAACTTGCAGTCATAAAGTTTTTTGGTTTATATAGACGAGTGTGGCAATATGCCAACCTCAATGATTTATTAGATCTTGCCTTAGCACTTGCAATTTCTGTAATCATTCAGAGTTTAGTATTTGAGGGGTTGCGTTATTTACCAATTGTTTCGTGGCTGGCAATCAATCGTTTACCAAAATCCCTGCTTCTAATAGATTCGTTATTAAGTCTTGTAACATTAATGGCATATCGCTATGGAGTGCGAGCGTACTTGCAAAACCAGAAGGAAAAGAGATCTTCACCAAATAATGTGACCCGAATATTAGTTGTTGGCGCAGGAGATGCTGGTATTTCAGTTGTTAGACAAATGCAAATAGACGTAAAGTATGGAATGACTCCGATCGCATTTATAGATGACGATCCAAAAAAGAATAATAAAAATATTCTTGGACTTAATGTCGTTGGTGATCGTAATCACATTGCGATCGCTTGTGATGCTCTAGCAATCGATAAAGTAATTATTGCAATTCCCTCAGCATTCGGGTCAGACATTCGAGAAATTGTAAATATTTGTAAGAAAAATAATCTTTCAGTTAGTACCCTCCCTAGTTTAAGTGAAATTCTACGCAAAGATGCTGGAGTGCAACTTAATTCAATACGCGAAGTTCAGATTGAAGATTTATTGCGTCGCCAACCGATCAAGACCGATTTACAAAAAGTTTCCGAATTTGTGCATGGCAAAAGAATACTAGTAACAGGTGCAGGTGGCTCCATTGGCAGTGAGATTTGCCGCCAAATTTTGAGGTTCAATCCTACCGAAATCATGCTGTTGGGGAAAGGCGAAAACTCTATTTTTTTGATTCATCAAGAATTGAAAAAACTGATTTCAGCTATGTCAAGAAATGCATCTAAAGCAAAACCACCAAAGCTACATACATTCATATGTGATATTCGCTCATCTGATCGTCTCAATTATGCCTTTAGCAGTTTTCGTCCTGAAGTTATTTTTCATGCGGCTGCCCACAAACATGTTCCGTTAATGGAACTAAATCCACCTGAAGCTATAACTACTAACGTATTTGGCACAAAAAATTTGATCGATTTGTCACTACATTATCAGGTGCAGAACTTTGTAATGATTTCGACCGATAAAGTCGTTAATCCAACGAATGTAATGGGAGCGACCAAGCGCGTTGCTGAAATGGTGGTGTTGCAAGCCGCCAAAAATAGTAATAAATCCTATACAGTCGTGCGTTTTGGCAATGTCTTGGGAAGTCGGGGTAGCGTAGTTCCCTCATTTAAACGTCAGATTGCGGAAGGTGGACCAGTTACGATTACGCATCCTGACATTATTCGCTACTTTATGACCATTCCTGAAGCCGTACAACTAGTTTTACAAACTGCCGTACTCGGACGTGGTGGTGAAGTCTGTATGCTTGATATGGGCGAACCTGTCAAAATTTTAGACTTAGCTACAGACTTGATTCAGTTATCTGGCTACGAGGTAGGCAAAGATATCCACATTATCTATACTGGACTGCGCCCAGGTGAAAAACTATTTGAGGAGCTATTCATCCCTGGCGAAAGGTACGAACTCACTGAACATGAAAAAGTTAGAGTAGTAAAGAATGCTAGCGAACATTTACCTCCATTGTTAAACATAGTGATCGACAAACTTGGTAAAGCTGCTGAGATCAATGATTCTTTGTCTATCTGTAGACTTTTAGAGACGATTGTTTTTGGATATACATCTTCTCTTTTGTACGAAAAAAGCTCCCAAAAATCACTAAATAATTTATCAAGTAGTAATAGTTCAGTCAATATTTCTAATTTAGAAAAACTATACAATGTTGGCAATAACACAAATAATGATAGATCTGTAAACGAGTCAATATTTGTAGCAGAAGATTTTCGAGAAGCGATCGCAAACCAACAATTTAGACTTTTCTACCAGCCTATTGTTAATCTAAATACAAAAGAAACAATCGGCTTTGAAGCACTCTTACGTTGGCAAAATGCTGATGGAAGAATAATCTATCCAATTGAATTTTTGGCTGATTTAGAAAAAACAGGTTTGATCGTACCAGTTGGCTGGTGGGGGATCGGTGAGATATTTCAACATTTAAGCGTTTGGCAGCAGCAGTTTCCTGACAAACACATTGATATAAGTATTAATCTATCAGAACAACAGTTTTTTCACGCCGATCTAATACCTGTGATTGATGAGCTTATTCAAGAACATAAGATTGATTCTGATAGCTTTGGGGTAGAGATCCCTAGCAGTATTATTAGGGATTTTGAGATCAAAGAAATTGACAAAATATTGTTGCAACTCAAGGCTCTTGGAGTCAGGTTACAACTAGATCAAATAAATGTTGATAATATGTTTTTGACTGATTTAGATAGGTTAAGTGAATTTTACTCGCGGTTTAATCGGTTCAAAATCCATCAAGAAATAGCCCAAAAGGCAAATCTAAATGGAAACCTTTTACAGAATTTCTCTCAAAAAGCTGAGGCTCTTGGCATAGATGTGATTGCTTTGGGAGTGGAAAATATAGAGCAGAGTGCTAAGTGGCGATCTTTAAATTGTAAGTATGGGCAAGGATATTTATTTGCTCGTCCCACTCTCGTATAGGAAATAGAGGCAATGTTTCGCATAGTTACTCATTTCTGAATTACTGATTTCCAAGCTTTTTAATAGTTTGAATTACGCGATCTAAGTCTTCTTCGGAGAGATTGGAGCCAGAGGGTAAACATAGTCCGCGCTCAAATAAATCTTCAGCGATCGCCCCGCCAATACATTCACAATCTTTAAAAACTGGCTGCATATGCATAGGCTTCCATACAGGGCGAGATTCTATTTTCTCTTCAGCAAGGGCAATCCGAATCTGTTCCCGATCCATGCCAAAAGCAATGGGATCGATGGTTAAGCAAGTCAGCCATCTAGTCGCAGTTCCCCATGATACTTCAGGCATAAATTCTATACCCGTGAGATTACCTAAGGCTTGTTGATAAATTTCAAAATTACGTCGTCTTGCGGCAACGCGATCGCCTAATACTAACAACTGTCCACGCCCTATTCCAGCCAAGACATTGCTGAGGCGGTAATTATAGCCGATTTCTGAATGCTGATAGTGTGGCGCAGGATCGCGAGATTGAGTAGCTAAGAATTTTGCTTTTTCTGTTAGTTTGGCATCCTCCGAAACGAACATCCCCCCACCAGAAGTTGTAATAATCTTATTTCCATTGAAGGAGTAGATGCCAATACGACCAAAGGTTCCTGGAGATTTGCCTTTATAAGTAGCACCCAAAGCTTCGGCTGCGTCTTCGATCAAAGGAATGTCATATCGATTGCAGGTTGCTAAGATCGGATCGATATCTGCGCTTTGTCCATATAAATGTACAAGAATCACTGCTTTAGGCAGTTTGCCCAATTTTGCACGCTTTTCAATCGCTTCGTGAAATAGTTGTGGATCCATATTCCAAGAAATGCGATCGCTGTCAATAAAGACTGGTTTTGCACCTAAATAGGCGATCGGATTGGCACTAGCAGAAAAAGTCAGCGTGGAACAAAATACTTCGTCACCAGAATCTACGCCAATTAGCTTAAGAGCCAAATGTAATGCGGCTGTTCCAGAGCTAAGTGCTGCGGCATGACTGGAACCAACTACTTGACAAAACTCCTGTTCAAAAGCGTCTACATGAGGTCCAAGAGGTG
>JANNDZ010000663.1:0-4221 GCA_031378395.1 Pseudanabaena sp. OTE_75_metabat_487_sub | reverse complement strand
GTGATGCACCAAGATCACGGTAATGCGCCAGCAACTTGCTACTCAGCAATCCAAAATGGCTTTACCAGCGTGATGATGGATGGCTCCCTCGAAGCTGATGCTAAGACTCCAGCTAGCTACGAGTACAACGTGGCTGTTACTTCTGAAGTTGTCAAAGTTGCTCATGCTTTTGGCGCAAGCGTTGAAGGTGAACTAGGCTGCTTAGGCTCCCTTGAAACTGGTAAGGGTGAAGCTGAAGATGGACATGGCTTTGAGGGTGCTTTAGACCATTCACAACTTTTGACCGATCCTGATGAAGCGGCTGACTTCGTTGAGCGCACTCAGGTTGATGCTCTCGCAGTAGCGATCGGTACTAGCCATGGTGCTTATAAGTTTACTCGCAAGCCTACTGGCGAAATCTTAGCGATCAGCCGTATCGAAGAAATTCATAACCGCTTACCTAATACTCACCTTGTCATGCATGGTTCTTCTTCAGTTCCTGAAGATCTACTTGCGATGATCAATGAGTTTGGCGGCGCTATTCCTGAAACCTATGGTGTACCCGTTGAAGAAATTCAAAAGGGCATCAAGTGTGGTGTACGTAAAGTCAATATCGATACTGACTGTCGTCTTGCAATCACTGCTGCGGTACGTGAAGCTTTGTTCAAGAATCCTAAGGAGTTCGATCCTCGTCACTTCTTGAAGCCATCAATCAAGTACATGCAAAAAGTATGTGCCGATCGCTATACTCAGTTTGACGCGGCTGGACAAGCTGGCAAGATCAAGCAAGTTAGTATTTATGACTTTGTTCCTAAATATGCAAAGGGCGAATTGAAGCAAGTTAGCCGTGAAGTTGTTAAGGCTTAAACATTAAAAACCTCGCAAGCGAAGCTTTTTCACCCAAAATATAAAAATAAGGGGCGCATTGCGCCCCTTATTTTTTGATAGCATTGCTATATTTGCAGTCGGTATCCAACCCAAACTTTGCTCATGACTTCTTCTTCGTTTTCTGTTGCTGAGCCAAATAAATTAAATCCAGCCAAAAAGCCAAAACTTTTGGTAGTTGATGATGAGCAAGATAATCTTGATTTGCTATATCGTACCTTTCGTAGAGAATTTACGGTATTTCGAGCTGATGGAGGGATTAAAGCTCTAGAGATTTTGGAACAAGAAGGGGAAATGGCGGCAATTATTTCCGATCAGCGAATGCCTGAAATGAATGGGACTGAGTTCCTCAGGCGGACTGTTTCAGATTTCCCTGATACGATGCGAATTGTCTTGACAGGATATACAGATATTGCCGATCTGATCGATGCGATCAACTCAGGTCAGGTTCATAAATATATTACAAAGCCTTGGGAGCCAGACCAGCTTAAGTTGGTTGTGAAAGAGGCAACCCATAACTATGATCTGCTGAAGCAACGTTCTGAAGAGCTAGTCCGATCGCAAGCTCAGAATGCCCTGCTGTCAGTAATTGTAGCGATCGCACAGACATCAAACCAGCTATCTGATTGTGTACTGCCTTTAGCAAGCGCCTTCTGGCAAAATTTTGGTGCGGATGGGGTGATCTTGCAGTTGGTTGAGCAAGGTTCTTTGATTGACACTCAAGCTATATGTGGTGATTATCTTTGGGATTTAGCAACAAATTCGTTAGTACAAGCAGCGATCACCTCAAAAAAATCTCAAATTTCTCTGTCGCCCAATCAACAAGATGCTCCAAATAATCAATGCAAAACCAATTTGGCGATCGCGATTACTTTTCGGGAAGATGTTTTAGGAGTATTGTCGATGCGTTGGCAGATGGCTAATGTAATCAGCCCTAATGATATTGCCGTGATTCAGCAATGCGCTGATGAGGTAGCGATCGCTTTAACTTGTATTCGTTACTATGCAAAACTTTAAATCAAGCTTTGAGTCAAATTTTGAACCGCTTTTAGCATTGGCAATTACGCTTGCCAATCAAGCCCATGCTGGTCAGCTTGATAAAGCGGGTAAGCCCTATATTTCGCATCCTCTAACGGTGATGGCGCAAATGAATACGCCCGAAAGTAAAATTGTAGCGGTTTTGCATGATGCGATCGAGGATTCTGATTTGACGATCGCAGATTTGGTTCATCAAGGTTTTCCTGAATTTATTACTGAGGCGATCGCGGCGATTACCAAGCTAGATGGTGAGCCTTATGAAGATTACATTTTGCGAGTGAAGTCTAATGCGATCGCCCGCCAAGTAAAGATCGCTGATGTTACCCATAATATGGATCTCAGTCGAATTGCCAATCCTACTGAGAAAGATTTTCAGCGGTTAGAAAAATATAAAAAAGTTCTTCAAGAATTGACTGCTAACTAAAAAGGGGCGCTTCGCGCCCCTTTTTAGCCCTTAAAAACTACCCACACTAAGGGGAACCCAATCGCCATTGGTGGTTAAGCCTAAAAACATCGATTCTTGCGATCGGATTGATTTACCTGTGAGGGCGCAAGACTCACTTCTTTGAGCTGTAGCTGTGACACTTGCCCGAATTTGTTCTGGGGAGATTCGCTTTTGTGTCGGTGACGTTTGCCTCGTATCAATGTAATCCCACAAAACACCTCGGATCAGAGCCTGATAGCCTTGCCCTCCAGCTAACTCCTTGAGCTTTTCCTTCAATTCGCGCTCTAGACGAATGCTAGTGACTTCCATCTCAGTGGTCGCGGGCATTTGGTGTAGTGTCTGCATAAATATTTCTCCTAGTTAGTTTACAAACTTAGATATCTATGTTTATACTACAAATGTAGTATGACAATCCAAAAAATTCAAAGTACATTCCCATGAAATTCTATTTGTCCATCGGTCAGCATCAGATCGGATATCCCCAAGTTTGGCAACGAGCCAATTTCTTGGCAATATCTAGATTTATCATGACCATTTGGAGCCGAGATTCTATTGGGATTTGTGGCGATGTTTTTGGCGATCGCAGCGATCTAGCATCTCCTGAACATCCAGCAAAACAAGACTTGCGGATAGATACTCTCAACAGTATTAGCGGCTTTAATGCATTTATTAATCCAGAGACATACCCACTAAGCGGGAGGTACAGGCACATTGCTGTACCCATATAACGAATAGACAATTCAGTCTTTCGCCCCCGCTTTCTTGATTATGAAAGCGGGGGTATTTTTTTGAAACGTGAGGAGAAACCAGTGCAATCTGTAAACCAATATGAACCAGAAGTATTAAGGCAATCAGTAGTTGTGTTTTCGCAAAACTATTTGCCAGTTAGCCGTATCAATATTAAACGTGCGATCGCTTTGCTAGTAACAGGTCGCGCTGAACCCTTGGAACTAGTGAGCCAACAAACTTGGCAAGTTGTTTCCCCCAGACTCGTTCTCCAAGTGCCAGAACATATCCGTCTGACGCTGACCAAATCGGAAAGGTTTTGGCGAGTTCCACCCGTTGCCCGTAGAGAAATTTTGCGCCGTGACAATCACACTTGCCAATATTGCGGCAGCACTAAAAACCTGACGATCGATCACGTCATTCCACGCGCTAAGGGTGGATTGAATACTTGGGAAAACGTCGTCATTGCTTGCGAAACCTGCAATCAAAAGAAGGGAAATCGTACGCCGATGGAAGCAAATATGACTTTGCGGACTAAGCCCAAAGCCCCGATGCATCCGACTGTTGCTTTTGCGGAACAGTTTTGGCGATCGCAACAAGAAATAAACAGTGAATAGCAATCCATACAACGATTTTCAGGTTGCTTAAAGCAACTTGAAAATCGCCTCCTATTTTAACATTCTGGAGAATCAATCACAATGTTGAAACTCACTTACACTGATGTAGGGCTGCATTTAGAGAGATTAGATATCTCCCTAGAGGAGTTTGTCTCAAATCGAGTTTTACTCAGTTTGCGCTTTGGCTTGTCAATCCATGTCGAATCCAGTCGAGCAGCATTTCTACTAACTGCGGATGTTGTTGATTTGTTGTTATTAAAGTCTGTAATGTCTGATTGTCTGCCCAACAAACTAAGTGTAGATAGGGTTGACGATCGCTATGTGGAGGTATGCTTTGGTGGTACTTGGATTTCTAGCGATCTTTGTGCTGAAGAAGGAACTCTGGTGACTGCTTTAGGCGATCGCGTTGAGTTCTATTTACACAAGCTCTGGAAGATCAGCGAGTCTACTTTGACATTCGCAAATTGACATGCGAAAAGATTAGGACTTACGCAAAAGAACCCATCGTAAGGGCAATTCATGAATTGCCCT
>JANNDZ010000874.1:0-9272 GCA_031378395.1 Pseudanabaena sp. OTE_75_metabat_487_sub | reverse complement strand
GTGGACTCGCATCAAAACCTATTTTGTGTTTTTCAGCGCCGCAGGCGCTGAAAAACACAAAATAGGTTTCATATGCTTAGTAACGCAAATTGTAGAAACTTAATCTGCCATAACCAAGAAATTGTGAATTTGGGCGATCGCCTTGAGGAGATGCGGTCACTCCAAACAGATAAACGCCATCGTAGCGAGGATTGTGGACTGGGCGAAGTCCCACTACTAGCTTACTGTTAAGCTCATTACTCGCAGGAATTGGGGGATTAAAAGTAATTGTGACTTTTTGGCGATCGCTATCTTGACTTGGCAAAATCTCAGTTTTACTGGAGATGGCAACTCGATCTCCCGATGGAGATTGCAAATAAGCAATTGTTTCATTGCTATAAAAATCAACCTTGTCAAAACCTTCTGTCTGAGCAATTTCTAACTTTTGTAGCGGCTCACCCATATTTTGAGGTAAAGCGATCGCAAAGTAGTATGTCGCATTCCAAGAATAGATCCGATTTACAGTCGTCTCTGCGCCCAAAAGCAATGGTAATTGCACAAAATATGTTTTGCCATCGCGTAACTGTACTGCTTCTGCTGAAGAAGTTGAAAAATTGCTGGAAGTAAAATTTTGATTGTTAACTGCAAAAACTGGCAGCACCAAAATTGGGAGCAATGCGATCGCAGTTATAACTTTTTTACGCATTTTTTTCACCATTTTTTTCACCATAAGTACGTACCGTTTTGCTAGCATTGTAGGAATAGCTACTTTTCTCGCCGCGATAGGCTTACCGAAAGCCTTACGATCGCATTAAATGCTATCTCATTAAGATAGAGGTATCTACTGTGGTTTCTTCCCCTCCAACATCGTCGAATGTCGTACTAAATCTTGAAGGTGCGCTTTCATCTAGTATGAATTCATCCAGCCCAGATCCTGAAAGTACCACAGATAATGTAACTAGTCGTTCAATGATTGCGATTCTTGATTTTGGTTCTCAGTACTCAGAGCTAATTGCTCGACGTATCCGTGAGACACAAGTTTATTCTGAAGTTCTAACTTATCATATCTCAGCCGAAGATTTGCTGAAGCTTAATCCTAAAGGGATCATCTTGTCAGGTGGTCCAAACTCTGTTTATGACGAGGGAGCACCTCTATGCGATCCTGAGATTTTTAATTTGGGCATACCTGTTTTAGGTGTGTGCTATGGAATGCAACTGATGGCAAAGCAACTCGGCGGCACGGTCGAACTTGCTGAGCATGGGGAATATGGCAAAGCTGAACTGCAAATTGATGATCCCACCGATCTACTCACTAATGTGGATACAGGCATCACGATGTGGATGAGTCATGGCGATTCTGTCATTGAGCTACCTAAGGGATTTGAAATTTTAGCTCATACAGCAAACACTCCCTGCGCCGCGATCGCAGATCACAAGAAGAATCTTTACGGTGTTCAGTTCCATCCTGAGGTCGTACATTCCACTGGTGGGATGGCGATGATCCGCAATTTTGTCTATCACATTTGCAAATGTGAGCCAAGTTGGACAACCGATGCATTTATCGAGAATTCAATTCGTGAAATTCGTGCTCAGGTTGGCGATAAGCGTGTTTTACTTGCACTGTCAGGTGGTGTAGATTCTTCAACACTTGCCTTTCTATTGCATAGGGCGATCGGTGATCAACTCACTTGTATGTTTATCGATCAAGGCTTCATGCGTAAGCTAGAGCCAGAACGTCTAGTCAAACTTTTTGAAGAACAGTTCCACATTAATGTTGTGTATGTTAATGCTCGTGAAAGATTTCTTGAAAGAGTTAAGGGTATTACCGAACCTGAGCAAAAGCGGAAGTTAATCGGTGGTGAATTCATTAGTGTGTTTGAAGAAGAATCACAGCGATTAGGTCCTTTTGATTTTCTCGCTCAAGGCACTCTTTATCCAGATGTAATTGAATCGGCTGACACTAATGCTGATCCAGTCACTGGTAAACGTGTTGCTGTCAAAATCAAGAGTCATCACAATGTAGGTGGCTTACCTGATAATCTTCGCTTTACTTTAGTGGAACCACTTCGTAAGTTGTTTAAGGATGAAGTGCGGAAGGTTGGCACAGCGCTTGGACTTCCCGAAGAGATTGTGAAGCGCCAGCCTTTTCCGGGACCTGGTTTAGCGATTAGGATTATTGGTGACATTACTAGCGATCGCCTGAATACTTTGCGCGATGCTGACTTAATCGTTCGCCAAGAAATCAATCGTGCAGGTCAATACAATAATCTCTGGCAAGCCTTTGCAGTGCTATTGCCCACAGTTCGTAGTGTGGGTGTGATGGGTGATAAGCGCACTTATTCCCATCCTGTAGTTTTGCGCCTCGTCACCAGTGAGGATGGCATGACTGCGGATTGGGCAAGAGTTCCCTACGATCTATTGGAAACTATATCCAATCGCATTGTCAATGAAGTAGAAGGTGTCAATCGCGTGGTGCTAGATATCACATCCAAGCCACCTGGCACTATCGAATGGGAATAAAACCCAAGCAAGCCAACAGAGATTTGCGGCGCAAATCTCTGTTGGCTTTTTACATGAAACAGACAGATATGACAGCCAGTTGGCGGTTATGCCTGTCTGTTTTTTATTGATAAAATAGTTATAAGTTTGCTTGCATTCAGGTTTATAGGCATGAATATTCAAGAATATCAACGAAGAACCATGACTACTGAAAATTTTTATGCCGATTTACCTGTACTTAAGAATTTCGCTGATATTACGCATAGCGAGAATTTTTGCTCTGTTCCTAATGACTGGGCAGTAATCATCACCGATATTGTTGATTCGACCAAGGCGATCGAGTTGGGAAGATATAAAGATATTAATCTCTTGGGTGCTTGTTCAATTATCGTAATTTTGAATATAGTTGGCGATCTAGAGATTCCATTTGTATTTGGTGGCGATGGAGCTTCGATTCTCATTCCCCCAAGATTCATCCAAGATGCAGAAATGGCTCTGTTAGCTGTCCAAAAAATGGCAGCAGATGAGTTTGATTTGGTGTTACGCATAGGCATAGTACCGATCGCAGCAATCACCTCAAACTATGAACTCAAAATTGCCAAGCTGCGAATCTCCGAAAATTATGACCAAGCGATCCTTAGAGGTGGGGGAATTAGCTATGCGACAAACTTGATTAAAGATAAAGCCACAACTAATCTCTACAGTCCAAAGGCTCAAAACTTACAACCGATCGCTGATTTTTCTGGGTTAGAATGCCGATGGCAAGATATTCCCACACGCCACGAAGAGATACTTAGTTTGATTGTATTTGTGGCAGATCCAAGTCAAAGCCAAGTTGATAGTCTCTATCGCGAGGTAATTAACCAAATTGATCATATTTATGGAAAAGGCACAGAATGTCATCCTGTTGTATCTACAAATTTACAGCTTGCGTTTGGGGAAAAGAACTTATCGTCAGAGACTAGAATCTTTACCGCTTCTAAGAATTGGTTGAAACGAATTTTATATCTATGGAAACTACGCCTGATTATTCTGTTGGGAAATATTCTGATGGCATTTAACATCAAAACCAAGGCGCTTAATTGGGGAAATTATAAGCAAATTGTTTCAGAGTCCACCGACTTCAAAAAATTTGATGATGTGTTGCGAATGGTTATTTCTGGAACAACTCAACAACGCCAAGAAATAATTGATTATTTAGAAAAGAAATTTCAAGAAGGTCGCTTAGTATATGGCTTTCATATTTCCGATCGTGCTCTGATGACTTGCTTAGTATTTGAGCGCGATGGTCGTCAAGTCCATTTTGTCGATGGAGCAGATGGCGGCTATGCCTTAGCCGCTAAAAAGATGAAAGAACGCATGAAAAGTTAGCACTTTACAGCGCTTTTCGATCAAACGAACCAAGAAATTTTTGAAAAGTGTTGCGAAGCAACACTTTTCAAAAATTTCTTGGTTCGGTTTTTGTATGCCCTAAGGCATCTTTAAAGCGATCGCATTGCAAGGTAGGCTAGTAATAGTGACTATAGCAAAAGGAAACCTCCCGTGCTTTTATCAAAAGGCTTTGAAGTGGAAATCTACACCTCTACACCGACGGGGGATGTGGTGGGCTTTAGCGATCGCATTGTGGCTAATCTGAATGGGTTTGTGCGCGAACCAGACAGCCGCAATGTTGAATACATCACGCCGCCTTTTCATAAGTATGAGCCGTTGCTAATGGCATTGGTGGAGCCGCGCCAAAAACTACGCAGCTATTTGCGATCGCTTGGTGATTACACTTTGATGCCGGGGAGTACACTTGCCTTGGGTGGGGTTGATCATTTTTATCGTTCTGATCCACAAAATCCTTATCACACATACATTGAGCAGACCTATGGCACTAATGTGGTCACTGCAAGTATTCATATTAACGTCGGTATCCCTAATTTAGAGTCACTAATAGCAGCCTGTCGCTTGATCCGTCTGGAAGCACCGCTCTATCTTGCTCTCAGTGCCTCATCTCCATTCCTTGATGGCAAAGCTACTGGGTTCCATTCTTCGCGCTGGCAGATGTTTCCTAAAACCCCAAAGCTAGTTCCATTATTTAGTAGTCATCGGCATTTTGTGGAATGGACAGAACAGCAGTTACAGTTAGGCACGATGCAAAATGTGCGTCATCTCTGGTCGTCGGTGCGCCCGAATGGTGATAATCGTCCCTATAATCTCAACCGTTTAGAATTACGAATTTCCGATCTCGTCATCGATCCTGTGGCTTTGCTGGCGATGACCGCGCTTTTAGAAATGCGCCTCAATCAATTTCTCGAAGCTGGAATTGGTTCATCCCTCGATCCGCTTGCGCCCAAAGCAACTAAATTCACACCTGATGAACTAGCGACCATCGCCGATCAAAATGAGGTCGCCGCCGCGATTAATAGCCTTGATGCAGTGCTGACCCATTGGCAAACTGGCGCACAAATTACAGCAAGGGAATGGATTTCTAATCAATACGAAGAATTGCGATCGCGTGCTAAGGATAATGGGGTCTGGTGTTTTCTATCGCCATTGCAAAAGATTCTTGAGCAAGGGAATGAGGCTCAACGTTGGCTAGCTGCCTATCACAATGGGCTGAGTCCGCGTCAAATCATGACTGATGCGATCGCATCGGCGGAACAAATGGATAAGGAACTAGCAGAGGCTTTGTTATTAACTTAAATAAAAGAGAGGGGCGCAAAGCACTCTTCTCTTTTGTTATTCTGACTCAAAGTTAATGCGATTGTATAACGTAGAAGTTGCGATCTCAACTTCAAATGATTTCAGCGAAATACTTGCATTGTTCTCATAGGCTGCGAATATCCAGCGATCGCCTTCTTTATGAAAATGTTCGATGTAATTACGATCTTGAGAAATTAGCAAATATTCTTGAAAAGAGGGAATAGTACGATAGGATGCAAATTTGCCAGTCCGATCATAGCTTGCCGTGGATGGAGATAAAATTTCGGCAGTCAAAATGGGATTGACTAAGGTATCTTTTCGACCTTCTTGATATTCAAATGGTTCAGCTATAACCATCACATCGGGATATGTTGCGATCTCACGATCGGGAATCCAGAGACGTTGATCGGTGACAAAAACTCCATAGGGTTTGTCCTGCATTGCTTGATGTAACGTCGTAAAAAAATTACCAATAATGCGGTTATGAGTTGGGGTTCCACCAGTCATTGGAATGATTTCTCCATCAATATATTCGTTTCTTGTCTCTGAGAGAATTTCCTGATCGAAATACTCAGTAAGAGAATATTTTTTTGTGAGGGTTAGCATAATTACCTTCTTAATTTGAGAGTATTTAGCAGGAGCGCTTCGCGCCCCATAAGAACCTATTGAGTATGGCGCGAAGCGCCGTACTAAATAGGTTCTTATGGGGATAAAACTAAAGCTTTGGGAATAGCGCTGATCAGCTTTTGGGTGTAGGGCTGTTGGGGATTAGTGTAGATCGATTCGGCGGTGTCTAGTTCGACAATTTCGCCTTTGTTCATGACCATGATGCGATCGCTCATAAATTTGACCACACCGAGATCATGGGAGATAAAAATATAAGTTAATCCAAATTCTGCTTGTAGTTCTTTTAATAGATTGAGAACTTGAGCTTGTACCGACACATCAAGAGCAGATACAGGCTCATCGGCAATAATTAATTTGGGATTGAGAGCCAAGGCTCTAGCAATACAAATACGTTGGCGCTGACCACCTGAGAACTCGTGGGGATAGCGGCGCATCGCGCTTTTGGTCAAACCGACGCGCTCTAGTAAATAGGCGGCTCTTTCGCGTCTGGCTTCGGCTTTGCGATAACGATCAAAGCGTTCTTGATGGCTGTGAACGAGCAATGGCTCTGCGATCGCATCACCGACACTCATACGCGGATTTAGCGAACCATAAGGATCTTGAAATATGACTTGCAAATCGCAGCGTAGCTTTTGTAGAGCTTCTCCTTTTAATTTGGAGATTTCACGCCCTTCAAATTTGACTGAACCCATCACGCCATTGGTTAAGCCCAGAATTGCTCTCCCTGCGGTAGTTTTACCGCAGCCTGACTCACCGACTAGTCCAAGGGTTTCGCCACGATAGACATCAAAGCTAATATTATTGACTGCGACGAGATAGCGTTTTTTTAGTCCTAAAATGCTGCGGATTGGAAACTCAATTCTGAGATTCTGTACAGAGAGAATTGGGTCTTGCTTTTGTAATTCCTCTAAACGAGCAACAGTTTCTTCAGGTGGTACAACTTCTAAATAACGAGGATCACTTGGTTCTTTCTCCACCATTTGCCCATTTTGAATTTCCATAAAGTCGCTCACCGTTGGTAACAGTCGCAACTGGCGATCGGGCTGAGGACGGCAGGCAATTAAACCCTTGGTATAAGGATGTTTTGGTGATTGGAAGATGGATTGTGTATCGCCACTTTCGACAACTTCGCCTTGATTCATGACGATCGCTTTATCTGCGATCGTCGCCAAAATCCCCAAATCATGGGTGATAAAAATCATCGACATCTGGCGCGATCGCTGAATTTCTTTAAGCAACTCTAGAATTGTCGCTTGCACAGTCACATCTAGCGCCGTTGTCGGCTCGTCAGCTATGATTAATTGCGGATTGCAGGAGATCGCCATGGCGATCATCACGCGCTGCAACTGTCCGCCTGAAAGCTCGTGGGGATAGCGTTCAATTAATTGCTCAGGATTGGGTAATTGCACTTCCTGAAATAGTTGGATCGTGCGTGTCTCAGCTTCCTGCTGGGAAACCTTTTGATGCAGACGAATTGCTTCGATCACCTGATAGCCGCAGTTAAACAGGGGATTGAGCGATGTCATTGGCTCCTGAAATACCATCGATATGCGATCGCCTCGGTATTTCAGCATTTTCTTTGGCGACACGCGCACTAGATCAAGTGGTTCTTCGCTGCTGGGTCGAAATATAACTTCCCCGTTGGTGATTTTGCCAGATTCCCCCAATAAGCCCATAATTGCTAAAGCTGTTGCTGATTTACCAGAGCCAGATTCACCGACAATGCCGAGAGTTTGTCCTTGGGCAAGGTCAAAGGAAATATTTTTGACGGCATAGACAAGACCTTCATCGCCCCTAAAGGCAACCTGTAAGTTACGCACCGAAAGCAATAAATCTTCAGTCTTAACTGGATCTTGGGCTAAAGCTGGGGATTGTGACATAGATTATTAGCTGGCAGAATTATTCATTATTATAGGAGAGCGTTTAGCGCTCTTCTATTACTGATTAATAATATGCATCTTCCATATTCGCAACTACCTACACCCGATCGCGCTCCAAATACTTTTATTGCTAGTGATGCTGTGGTGATCGGTAATGTCCATATCAGCGATCGCGTAAATATTTGGTACAAGGTAGTGATCAGGGCGGATGTCAATCGGATCGATATTGGCTACTGCACAAATATTCAAGATGGGGCAATCTTGCATGGCGATCCTGACCAGCCTTTAGTGATTGGTGAATATGTGACGATCGGGCATCGAGCGGTGATCCATTGTGCGGAGATTGGGCGCGGATGTTTGATCGGGATGGGGGCAATCCTGTTAGAAGGGGTGAAAATTGGGGCAGGGAGTATCGTCGGGGCTGGGGCGGTAGTGACTAAGGATGTACCAGCAGGCGTGGTGGTGGCAGGTGTACCAGCAAAGGTGATGCGCGAGCTATCGGAAGAAGAACAACAAAATGCGATCGCCCATGCCGAAAGTTATTATCAGTTATCGCTGTTGCATGTTTAGTAAAGGCGATCGCATAGAAAACTTGAAAGGATATTGTTCAAAATGATGCAACTAAAACCATTAGGGTTGTTTCTGTATGGTCACACTATGAATAGCGAAATGTTGCGATCGCTTTACCTGTAGCTCTCTTCAGCCCAGTAGAGTCTAACCAACCAACAAACCCAGAGTATTGACATTCTCCATCAGCATTAGCGATGAATATATGATCAACACCGAAAAAATTTTTCCAAGTGTATAGACTAGTTCCATCGGCAAAAGAAAAGATAGTCCTAGCATGGCGCAAATCTCGTGAATTAGCATCAGTCATACCTTTTACGGCTCGGAAATGCTCTATTAACTCTAATGCTAGAGTGATTTTGGGCGCAGGTAGGGGTTCTCTAGGTTTAGCCCAAAATTCTTGAATCGCTTCAGCCACGGCAGGAGAAAACCTCAACGCAGGGTGACTTACACCGTTTAAGCAGACAAAATGAGCGTATTTAAGCTTTGTAGACTCAGTTGTGACCGTACCATCACTATCGATATTCCCCGCCACTACCAATGTCGGCACTACTGCCGTAATTTGCTCTGCTAGAGGTCGCCGATTTTTACCCAGATGTTTAGCCATCCCAATCCCCCATCCAAAAGGATCGATAATTCGAGCAAGATCAGCACCGCCAATAGGTGAACCTAACAGTACCAAAGACTCAATTTTTGACCACCATTCTCGATGGCGAGATAAAACCTCAATCCAAATCACACCCCCCAGAGAAGTAGCCATGATCCGCGCTGGTAAATCAGGGTAATGAGCAAAAGCTTGTGCAGCCGATCGCTCAACCTTTTGAATCAAAGGCTCAATCTCAAAGTGGGTTTGGATAAACCCCAGATTTGGCGCAACGATATGAGAATGCGGCGGTGCAACTTTATGAGCTAATGAGTTCATCGCATGGTTGGTATCGCTCATTCCATGCTGAGAAAATATGATGAGCTTTGGTTGATGAACGTTTGGCATACATACTCCCTTCAAGAACTGGTGGTGCGGGGCTTTGCCCC
>JANNDZ010000873.1:0-3017 GCA_031378395.1 Pseudanabaena sp. OTE_75_metabat_487_sub | reverse complement strand
ACCACCAATAGCAGCATTGATTCCCGTCGGCACTAATAGCAGTACATTAAATAACATGGTTGAAACATAATCGCTCCTGTAGTCTATTACAAAGCCAAAGGATTGCGATCGCTATTTTCTTACCTACAAGTTGGGCGATCGCTTGTAATTCGGGTGCTTAATTTTGGCGAAAAATAGATAACTCCTCATTCTGCGTCATAATGCTTCAACTCTCACGATACCTCCTTCAACTGCATCTATCCGCAATCCATACTTGTAGAGTAGTGACATTCCAATCAAAGGGTCAGTCTCTGATTCAGCAACATCTATTTCACGGTACTGCCCATCCCAAAGAATAGTTACAGAATACAGATCAAAAAAAGTTTCGCTACCGTCACCCAATGTAACTATGTCGGAAGCGTTCCACGACAAGTCAAGAGCAGTAATGATTGAGGATGGCAAAGTGAGGAAACCGTTAAATCCTGTATCAATGACTGCATCGATAACTTGCCTTTGCCCGTTTGCATTACCGACAACCAATGGAAGTGTTGCTTCACAACGCTGATTCACAACTCCCTGCATCATTTGGGTTTCACCAAACTCCGTGAGCCAAAGTGATAAACAGCACGGTGTCCAATACGGATAACCCAAGGTTGAGCATCAGGATATCGCTTGAATAATTGGTTAGTCGCTGGCAAAACATGATCGGCGACTTCAAAGGCTCCAGTTTCAATATCGATCGCTACGATTTTGCCTGTATTACCAGATTCTACTTGCTGCCGAATGCTAGCTTCATAGAATTCTTGCCCACGCCGAGCTAATTCTTCTTTGCTGTAGCGCCGTTGACGAACTGCCATACATTTGACCTTGTTGCGACTTGACTCATCTATTCTAGCTTGGAGAGTCTTACACTTAATACTTACAACAAATAAGGCGCGTTACATTTAGTTAACGCACCTACAAGATCAGCGATCGCACTACGCTATGATTAGTCTTTACTCGTTAGTTTTGAGTCCCGATGCTCTATAAAAAAAATAAGAATAAAAAGCAAAAGAGAAACCACATTCGACAATACCTCAATTACATTAGGAATAATTGATTCTGAACGGGAAGAATCAGATATGAGATAGAAAAAACTAGCTAAGCCAATGATGTTACTAACAATAATAATGTATGATGTAATATTTATAACTGATAAGCTCTCTTTCCTCATATTCCTTTTTTTGTTTAAGTCAAAAAACGTAAAAACAATAGCTAAATAAGCAAAAAAGAAGTTATGTTCTCTCAGTGTTTCAAAATGAAATTTAGCTGTTTCACCATTGAGTATTTGGCTAACGAATGCTATAAAAACTACAAAAATTGTTGAAATTGGAATCTCTATTACTGAACCATCTTTTGAGATTAAGTTAGCATAATCGCCACGACTAAATACTTGTTGGATCTTCTTAAAACCGCTATCAAAAATCTCTTTCAAATCATTCACTGATTACTTCCTCAATTTTACAATAATCTAACTAAAGTAAAAACACGCCGATTCAAATTTGAAATGCAACGCCTAGAAATCTTTGACGGGCGTTTCGGTTTGGTCTAACTATGTACTATGTTACGGGTTACAGGATAAATAGTCAAGCAATATTAGTATCACATAACTTGCCATATAAAACTACCAATAAGTGTAATAAAAGGGTTTTTGCAGGGTAATGTACCAGAACAGAGTTTTTTTAGCAAAATGTAGCATAATATCCATGAATTTGTGCTGAAAAATAATCCGCCTATCCCCTCCATAACTGATCAAGTTGGGCGATCGCTTGTAATGTGGGTGCTGCTTGAAGTCTTTGCGCTAGTTGCAGTTTGTCCGCAACTTTTAGTTTTTCCTCGGTCGTGCGATCGCCGCCACCACCAAGAGCGGCTAGGCTTTCTTTCATAATTTCTAGGTCGGCTTCGGCTCTCGCTATGCCAATGATTAAGGCTGCGCCTATTTTTGTCTCGGTAATTGAGTCGGCATAGTCTTCACAGGCTTTTCGGGTAGCGATACCTTTTTGCTTCAATCCTTGCACCATTTGCATGAGTTCAGTGGTGGGCGGTTGTCCTGCTAGCATTTCAAAGATGCCCCGAATTTGCTTTCTGATTAGCTCTGGGTCTTCTAATCGTCGATCTGGCTCTGGCAACATCTCAGCGATCGCTTTGCAGATTGCGGTTGTACCGATTCCTGCGAGAAATTCATCGCCATTCAGTCGGTTGCTAAATTGCTGAAAAGATTCTAGCTCGGTCATTTGTTGGTGAATGGCAATCCAGATTTTGTTTTCTGGCTTGATGTCACTATCTTCCAGTCGATTGGGTTGGCGATCGTACAGGCGGTGATAGGTTTCATCGGTGAATGCGTCGAAGTTATAGATTTTTGTCTCGCCTTCGATGATTACTTCACATAGTCGCTCTGAGCCTTCTTTGAAATCTCGCGCACAAATCTCTGTCCATTTCGGGACTGCATATACTAATGGATTTTGCATATTTTAGTTCTGGTTATTTAGATAGAAAGGGAGCGTAAATTACGCTCCCTTTGCAGTTGTCTCTATGCTCCGTACAAAATCTCGCTGACTTTGGCTAGCAATGGCTTTTTCTTCGATTCGATTTCAAGCACGATTTGCTGGGCTTTCTTGGCTTTGTGCGGATACTGGGCAATCATGCCTTGTAAGCGATCGGTCATATGTCGCAGGTCGGACAAGACTCCTGTGCCTTGAGTTGCCCAGCTACGTTGCTCATCCTGTGTACCGAAGGTTGGACAGGTTCCTAGTTGAGAGATGGATTCGGTGATTGATATCAAGGTTTCCTGTGCTTGGATGTTTAGGGGATTTCCAACCTTGGCGACGATTTTGGCGATCGCAGTCTTTTCTCTAGGATGATTCCAGATGACGTGGTTGAGAATCTCAAATGAGTCTTCGCTTACTTCTGTTTCTCCTTGTAAGAAGGCGTAAGCTCTCAAAATCATCACCATCTGCACATATTTTCTGGTGCTTGCCACAAAGTTTTCTTTCTTGAAT
>JANNDZ010000837.1:0-3996 GCA_031378395.1 Pseudanabaena sp. OTE_75_metabat_487_sub | reverse complement strand
GGTCTAAAGTTATCCAGTAAAATCTTACGAAATAACCCATTAACAATAGAACTATTGCAAACCATATTGCAGTAAATTTTTGATTTGAAAAGTTTATTTGTTTTAATAGAATTGCCAAAGATAACATTGCAAGAATATTACAAATAGCAAACTCAATGCTCGTCCCAATAAAATATTTATAAGTTAGCAAGTAACCGCTTGGAAATACTATTAAGAGCAACCATTTACTCTGTTTAAGATTTAGACATATTGGCATGTACATGCTATTTATTTTTTCTTTAAGAAGGCGAGTACAGACTGTCTAATTAAGGGAGTGGATGCTGCTGAAAGGACCAGCGATGCAAGGCCTGTAAAAATTAGAAATACCAACCATTGTAAGCGTTGGCTGTAATCAGAAGGTTGAAACTGTTTTGCCAACAACATGATTGAAAGACTAGCCGCAGTGGGCACCAATACGTCTGTCATGTACCACTTCCATCTCTGACTGGCTAGTAACATTCGGTGTGTAAAAGCAGCGACTAGTATTAAATGAATCAGATTTATAATGAGCCACGACCAAGCTGCGCCATAAACCCCATAGACGACAGTACAGGTGTAGAGAAGTGGACAAAAGAGTATGACGCTGAATGTAGAAATTTTTAGGAGTAGCTGTGTTTTCCCAAACGCTGTTTGAAGTTGAAAGGGTAAATAGCTCAAGCAATTGAAAAAACTACCCACCACTAGAATTGAAAGCAGCGGTGCTGCTTCAGCCACCAAATTGAGGTTTCCAGACCAAGCAAAAATTGCTCCTCCCGAAAAAAATACTAAAAGCATCGTTGCGGTTGCCACCATAATTGCGACTGCTTGAGTAATTTTGCGGAATAGAGCTATAAGGCCTACTTGGTTTTCTTCGGATGAAAATGCAACCAAGCTTGGATAAAGTGCTTGTGTGATTGGTACCACAACCATAAACATGGTGTTTGCCGCGGTGGATGCAAGCGTGTAATAGCCCAAATTCTCAAGAGACACGATATTTGAGAGTACTACTTTATCCAGCTGTAGCATCAGTATGGTTGCGACACCAATCCCAATCATTCCGCTAGCAAAATGTTTTATATCAGCAAGGAAAGTAAGCGAAAAATATTTGGGTGATAGCGTATGTGGCAAACAGCGTTTCACACGCCAAATAAGCAGGCATGCACTGAGCAAGGAAACGGCAAGCTGGCAAATAAAAAAGGCTTGCAGTGTTGCTGAGATCCAGATTAATACCGCAAGAGAGCCGGCATAACGAAGAGTAGCAACCAGTGAATATATTGAGTTGTACCAAACCTGATCCCCCGCACCAAACAAGACACCTCTATACATCCCTTCAAACAACCGCAAACAGGCCACAAGCCACATAAAGACAAGTGCGTTTGATATTTGATCGGGGGCAAGACTGCCTGAATTAAGCCAATCACGTGTTATGTAAGGTGATGCTAGCCATACTACTATCAGGCCAATAGTACCGAGAATAAAACTGATGACTTCAAGACTGAAAAGTAGGCTACGAATGTCTGTTTGTTTTATAGCTGGGTTAGAAAATATCGCCATTTCTCGATTTAGTGTGGCTCCAATAGCCAAATCAAGAATCATTACTATTGCCTGTAATGCTACAAAAAGGCCAATAACACCGTAGGCCTCCACTCCCAGGTAGCTTATATAAGCTGGCAAAAAAGCAATGGCCATAAATGCGGACCATCCTTGCCCAAGGTAGTTCGCAATTATATTTTTTCTATTTTTATTCATTTAACTATACAAACGCATCCCGAATAGAGGAATATCCTAACCTCACAAGCTTAGAGGAGAAGTTTCAATTAAATGGATACCAGCCAATCGCTCGACAGAAGAATGGCCGATCGTGATCAAAATCCACTGTAAAATATCGATGAAGGTCTTAGGATACTTTGACCACTT
Organism: Pseudanabaena sp. OTE_75_metabat_487_sub; assembly: GCA_031378395.1. Classification (GTDB taxonomy): domain Bacteria; phylum Cyanobacteriota; class Cyanobacteriia; order Pseudanabaenales; family Pseudanabaenaceae; genus Pseudanabaena. The sequence goes on along the minus strand of JANNDZ010000837.1, from coordinate 2,061 downwards.
CAAGTTCAGGCAACGGGAAAAGAAGATTTATGCCAGAGAACTTTTTATTTGAAACAAAGAATTTTCTGAAATGCCAAGGGAGTACAAGTACAAAGTCCGGCTTCGAATCTATCAATTGCTGCTCCGGCACTATCGGAAGCCAACTACCTGGGGTGTAGCAACCGAATTTTTCAGCGTTCACTTCAGCTACAAATTGGACAAGCTGCTCGGTAATTCCACAGTATTGAAGCAGAACATTGCCTTTGGTTGAGGCGCCAAGTGCAGCAACTATCTTTCCTTGGCTACGCGCGGTCTCTAAAAAATGCAAGAGACTCTTTTTGGCTAAAGACGTACGCTGTGCGAACTCGACATAGGGTTTTAATGTATTCAAACCTTGGGCCTCCTCACGTTCAAGTACATCTTTGACTATCGCGGCGGGATTTATATTTCCGTCACCCTTCGTTACAGTAACTGAAAAACTGCCGCCGTTAACGTCATTGAATTCAACATCAAGGATTTTAAATCCCACCTTGTCAGCCATCCATTTGATTTGGCGAAGTGCATAGAACTCTAGATGTTCATGGCAAACAGTGTCATAAGAATTGGTTTCGAGCATGGTCGGCATATAGCTCTGCTCGAATACCCAAATCCCATCATCTGCAAGCACTTCGTAAATTTCTCGCATGAACCCAAGCGGATCCTCGAGGTCATAAAACATAGAAAAAGATGTGATGACCTTTGCCTTCTTGCCGGCAAAACGTTCTTTGATCAGTTGAGACGAAAAAAACTGGGGGATCAGGCTGACGTGCGAGGGATAAAACTTCTGGAATTTTGAAGCAGTCGGATCAATGCCGACCAAGAACGGTCCCTCGACTGGATATGCCCGCAAAGTAGTACCGTCGTTGCTGCCAATATCAACCACTAAATCACCGTCAGCAATTTCCACCTCACGCATGATTTTCTTTACTTTATCAGTTAAGTGAGTAACCATGCTACTGTTAAGTCCAGATCGATATCCATAGTTTTCACCGTACATTTCTGCTAAATCATACGAATGCTCCATTTGCAATAAACCGCAAACTTGGTCATCACCCACACACTTAACCAATCGCAATGGACCAGTGGTAATAGACTCACTTTTGTCTTTTGGAAAAACACCCGTCAGCATCTGCTCGCCAAGATCAAGTACGCACTCCAAATGCTTGTTGCCGCAAATTCTGCAATTGCCAATTTTTGTATACACAGTGAAATACCTTTTGAATCTAGCTTTGTTCAGACATTGACTTCAAGTCAACATCCACCATTTTTTTAACCAGTTCTCTGAATCCCGTTTTTGGAATCCAACCCAATTCAGACTTTGCTTTTTTTGAGTAACCAACGAGCGTAACAGGCTCAGCCGGTCGGTAAAGTGATTTGTCTTCTCTCACGTAGTCCCGGTAGTCAAGGCTCAAGTACGTGAATGCACATTCACAAAAATCTCGCACGGAGTAACTCTCTCCCGAGCAGATGACATAGTCATCTGGTTTGGACTGTTGCAACATCAGCCACATAGCCTGGACATAGTCGGCTGCGTATCCCCAATCCCTGCGCGCATCAAGATCCCCGAGGTTTAGTTGCTTTGACATTCCGAGCTTTACCAATACGGCTCCATGCGTAATCTTTCTTGTGACGAAAGACAGTCCACGCAAAGGGCTTTCATGGTTATACAAAATCGCAGAAGATGCGAACATGCCATACCGCTGCCGGTAAATATTGATCATTGCATCCGCGAAAGCCTTGGCAGCTCCATAGGGACTACGCGGATTGCGTAACGTTGTCTCTGTTTGGGGACTCTCTAACGCAACTCCAAAAACTTCACGACTTGATGCCTGACAAAAGCGAATATTTAGATCGACCTCACGAATGGCCTCCAGAATTCGCAAGACTGCGAGCCCATTGACGTCGCAGATACTTACAGGGTCTTCATACATACCCGAGCCAGAAGTAAATGCGGCAAAATTGTAGATCTCAGTGGGCCTGACATTGCGTAGTACTCTAACCATCTCGGCCTGACTGGACATATCCCAATCGACAAGCTCAACC
>JANNDZ010000809.1:0-2961 GCA_031378395.1 Pseudanabaena sp. OTE_75_metabat_487_sub | reverse complement strand
CTTCGCCCGTCGAAACGTTTTTGGGTTTTATATGCACATGTTATTTAATTTTCATTCCTAACAAAGACTATACTTCCTCAATGTCCAAAATTGGAGGTAACAAAACCCTCACTTGTTCTATCAAAACAGGCAAAAAAGACTCAATCGCATCCCACAAAATAGCCTGATCCACTTGATCATATCGATGGGCAATAATATTCCGCAAACCAACCAAATTACGCCAATCTATCTCAGGATGAGCTTGCCGAAATTCATCAGAAATTCGCCGCACAGCCTCACCAATAATTTCAAATTTGCGCTCAACACCACTTTGTACCAAATTATCCGCAAGATAGTCACCATAGCTCATACCAACTGTAAAAGACTGAATATACTCAATAGCCCTTACAATTTCCCATAATGTCGTAGCATCTTTATTACTTATCAACATAAATCATTAAACAAGAACGTAAAATCTCGGAACGCATATAAGGATTTTTGAGTAAACACCTTTGCACAATATCAACAGGACGATGAAACAAAGCCTCAAGCTCTTCTTGCATATCCAATCTATCAACCAGCCTAGGCTGAATCTTTGCATCAAAAGTGACCAAAACATCTACATCACTGTCAGACCGAAAATCATCCCTTAAAACCGATCCAAACAAACCAAACTCAACAATTCTCCACCTTTGACAAAATTTAATAATGTCATCCTCAACAACATTTAAGCGATCGCATACCTTCCTATATAAAGCAATCGCTACAGCATCTATCGTAATACTCAATTGTTTACAACCTCCGCGCCTTACATTCAAACATCATAAGCGATCGGCTAGATATACCTCATTACAAAGTAGCACTACTTTTTCGCTATGCCGATCGCATTGATAGACTAATTCGTTTCAGAGATTCATTTACCTCCAAAACGCGCACCTTTACCACCTGACCAACCTTAACGATTTGCTTTGGATCGCTGACAAAGCGATCGGCTAATTGGGAAATATGGATTAATCCATCTTGATGCACACCAATATCCACAAATGCACCAAAGTTAGCCACATTGGTAATAATCCCTTCTATCTCCATACCGATTTGCAGATCAGAGATTTTCTGAATCGCATCGCTGAAGGTCGCATATTTGAACTCTGCACGCGGGTCACGCCCTGGCTTTTCTAGCTCTCGCAAAATATCGCGCAGAGTTGGCTCACCGATCGCATCCGTGACATATTTCTTGAGGTTTACCGTTTTCAGCTTATCCGCCGCTTGCGAGATTTCTGATAGTGGCACATTCAGGTCACGGGCGATCGCCTCCACCACGCTGTAGCTTTCGGGATGAACTGCGGTATTGTCTAAGGGATTAGCTCCGCCACGAATCCGCAAAAAGCCCGCCGCTTGTTCAAAAGCTTTTGCGCCTAGTTTAGGAACCTTCAACAAATGACGGCGATCGCGAAAAGCTCCATTTTGATTGCGATAGGTGATGATGTTATTGGCAACGGTGGCGCTCAGTCCAGACACAAAAGTGAGTAGTTCTTTAGAAGCTGTGTTCAGGTCTACACCAACAAAGTTAACGCAACTTTCTACAGTTTCGTCGAGCTTCTTTTTTAATAATTTCTGATCGACATCATGCTGATATTGTCCAACTCCAATTGATTTTGGATCGATTTTGACCAGCTCCGCCAGAGGATCTTGTAAGCGTCGCCCGATGCTGACAGCACCCCGTACTGTTAAGTCGAGATCGGGAAACTCTGAGATCGCCACAGGACTAGCGGAATAAATCGAAGCCCCCGACTCGTTTACCATCACTTTGATTGGTGAATTTTTTAGTCCTTGAATAACTTCGATCACAAAAGCATCAGTTTCTCTTCCCGCCGTACCATTGCCGATCGCAATTAATTGAATTTGATACTTCTCAATCAGAGTTCTCAAAGTCCTAGCAGCCTGCTCTCTTTGAGCTAGTGCCTGATGTGGAAAAATAGTTTGATATTCGAGAAACTTACCTGTCTCGCTAATTACGGCAGTCTTACATCCTGTGCGGAACCCTGGATCGATCGCAAGAGTCGGTTTCATCCCTGCGGGAGCCGCCAATAGCAAATCGCGCAGATTAGTTTCAAAGGTTTTGATCGATTCCCCATCAGCCCATGCTTTTTTCTCCGTGATTACCGATGCGATCGCCGAAGCTTTGATCAAGCGGTTAAAGGCATCCTTGAGCATATCCTGATAAAACTGCTTTACGGCTGGAGACTTCGCTCGAATTTGTTGCGACTCTAAGTAAGTCAGCACATGCTCTTCATCAAAATCTAGATTGAGGGTCAGGATTTCTTCAGTTTCACCACGCAACAAAGCCAGAAGATTATGGGGCGCGATCGCCTTGACTTTTGCCTGATAGTCGCGATACATCTCAAACTTAGTTGTACCGACTGCGTGCGATGCCTTAATCTGCGAAACAAAAAATCCTGACTGCATCAAGTATTCTCTGATGTAGGCTCGATATTCGGCAATGTCCGCGACTTCTTCAGCAAGAATGTCTGATGCGCCTTTAAGAGCTTCTTCGACGGTCTTTACTTGCTCTGATAAATACTTCGTGGCTTCAGGTGCTAACGACGCAATGTTAATGTTTGGACGGTTGAAGGTTTTGATGGCTTCGGCTAATGGTTCGAGTCCTTTTTCTCTTGCGATCGCGGCTCTAGTTCTCCGCTTAGGGCGATAGGGCAAATATAGATCTTCGAGTTCGGTCTTTTGGGTGCAGGCTTCGATTTTGTCTCTGAGCGCGTCGGTTAGTTTGCCTTGGTCTGCGATCGCTTGGAGAATAACAACTTTGCGATCGCGTAACTCTGTGAGATAGGCATAACGATCTTGCAGATCCCTTAATTGGATCTCGTTCATTTCGCCTGTACGCTCTTTCCGATAACGGGCGACAAAGGGAATAGTTGCTCCTTCAGCAAATAGCTCTAGGGCATTTTTAATTTGATCGGCACGTAG
>JANNDZ010000805.1:0-7086 GCA_031378395.1 Pseudanabaena sp. OTE_75_metabat_487_sub | reverse complement strand
TTTTCCTTGGAGTTCCCTTATATTTAGCTTAACAAATAGTAGAAATTGCTGAATAAAAATCCTTTACTGTTTCAGGACTTCGTGATAATTTAGGCGCAGATCTACTTTTTTGCTGACAGTAGTTATTAATTTTTCTCTAGTTGTGAATTGAAATGAGAAATAGATTTTGTCTGCTTTTATCAGCGATCGCATTTTTAAGCAGCGCCCAATCCACTCAAGCCCAGATCTCCACTGACGGCACTACGGCTACGCAAGTAAATGGCAATGCGATCGCACCGACAGGCTCTGGCACTGTCAATGGCAATAATCTCTATCACAGCTTTAGTGAATTTAACGTGCCGCAGTCGGGCGTAATTTTTAATACTGGCAACTCTGCGGTCAATGGCGCTGACGTTCGCAACATTATCAATCGGGTTACAGGCGATAATCCTTCTGCGATTTTAGGTACGCTTGAGAGCCGTCAAGCTTTTCCTAATGCAAATCTTTATCTCATGAATCCCAATGGGATTGTATTTGGACAAAATGCCCGTTTAGATATTGGTGGCTCTTTCCATGCCACAACGGGGACAGGTTTAGGCTTTGACAGTGGTACTTTTAGCGTTGACAGAAATTCCCTCAGCTTTCCCAATGGTGATCCGAAAACGATTCGCTTTGCGATCGCGCAACCTGCTGGGCTGATCAATCAAGGTAATTTAGCGGTAGATGCTGGTAAATCGATTACTTTTACGGGTGGAAGCGTCATCAACACAGGCACATTGACGGCTCCTAGTGGAAATGTTGCGTTAACTTCTGTCGCAGGAAATAGCCAAGTCGAATTGCGATCGCCTGATGCGGTTTTAGGTTTGCAAGTGACAAATAATGCGGTTCCTGCTAACTGGAACGGCAAGATTACGGAGTTACCTAAATTAGCGGAGATGCTGACTGGCAAAGTACCTGAAGCCAATCAAGTGGTGGTCAAAGCTGATGGTTCGTTGGCTCTAGTGGCAACTCCTGCGGCTACCGATATTGCGGTGACCAATGGGATGTCGGTTATATCGGGAAAAATTGATGTATCTTCCCCAGACTTAAAGGCAGGCAATGTTGGGATTTTTGGTGAAAAAGTAGGACTGGTAAATGCTCAGATTGATGCGTCTGGAGCGATCGGTGGTGGGACAGTTCTGATTGGCGGCAATTTTCAGGGTAATGGCATTGCTCCGAATGCACTAAGAACTTTTGTAAGTGAGAATTCCAAGATTGATGTTAGTGCACTTTTGAATGGAAATGCTGGCACTGTGATCGTCTGGTCGAATCTCAATACAAGATTTCTGGGAACTATAGTCGCAAAAGGGGGAACTCTGTCTGGGGATGGAGGATTTATAGAGGTTTCAGGCAAACAGAATCTTGATTATCAAGGCAATGTAAACACCTTCGCGCGTAATGGCAAAATTGGTACATTACTACTTGATCCGACAAATATTAATATCATCGGTACTGGTGGTTCGTTTACAGGTGGATTGACTGATGTAGATCAATTTAGTGACATCGATCAAGGTGGAAATACACTGGATGTAAATTTCATTAATACTGCATTAGCGAATGTCACTTTACAGGCAACGAATGACATAAATTTTAATACTCCAGTGACAATTCTGTCTGGGGTCGGGTTGACAGCTCAAGCTGGCAGAGACATCAATTTTAACGATAGTATTACCACAAATGGCGGAGCAATTAACTTTAGCGCGGGGCGCAATATTACAGGTACTGCTATAACGGGAAACCTCATTACAGATGCAAATAATGCTGGGGATATCAATCTCACTGCTGGCGGAAATATCAGTGTGAACAGCATACAAGCAAATCCTCTGACAAATGGAAATGGCGGCAATGTAATTGTGCAGGCAGGCGGAAACATTCAAACCACAGGGTTCAATACTTCAAACGAAACGATTACAACAAATGTTGGGACTGGTTTGATTGGTACTGCAGGAAATATTTCCCTGACGAGTATAAACGGAGACATCAACGTTAGTTCTGGGCGAGTTACTGCTACAACTCCTACAGGAAATAGTGGCAACATTACCTTTCAGTCATTTGGCAACATTAAGACAGGTACTAATTCTCTAGATTCGGTGAGTTCCTTTGTTGGGACTGGTAATGCAGGAAATATCTCCCTGACGAGTACGAACGGCGCGATCGACGTTAGCTCTGGACGAGTTGCTTCAACTGCAACCATAGGTAAGGGCGGTAATATCACATTTCAAGCATTCGGTAATATTATTACTGGTGCAGGAGTATTTCCAACTGCTGCTGTGTCTTCCTTTATCGGGTTCGGGGGTAATGGGACTCCTGGCACGATTTCGATAACTAGTACGAATGGAGCGATCGATACTAGTTTAGGATCTATAGATGCAGGAAATTCAAATATTGGTAATGCTGGTAATATTTTCTTTCAAGCGGCCAGTAATATTGTTACTTCTAATGTAACCGCCGCAACATTTGATGCTAATGGCAACGGCGGAAGAATTAGCCTCATCAGTCAATTTGGTTCTATTAACACCACATTAGGACAACTCAATGTGGGAGCTTTAGGCAATGGTGGAAGCATTTTCCTTCAGGCGTTAGGAAATGTCACAACCAGTAATCTTGCAGCAAGTAGTCTTTTTCTTGGTAACGCAGGATCTATCTCTATAACTAGTACTAGTGGAGCGATTAACACGACCTTCGGTACTGTTAGGGCAAGGATCAATGGAGGGAATGGAAATGGAGGAATTATTGATTTTCAAGCATTTGGGGACATCACTACAAATGAAATTTTGGCGACAGGCACATTAGGCGGCGGTACTATCAACCTGACTAGTACTGGTGGTGCGATTAATACAACTACAGGAGATATTAATGCTAGTTCTATCAGTGGCAATGGTGGCAATATCAATTTCAAAGCCCGCAATAGTATTACAACCACCAATCTTAATACCAGTAGTGACCTCGGTGTCGGTGGTAATATTAACCTTGATCCCATAGGTGACATTGTTCTCACCTCCGCAAATACATCGGGATCGATTCAAGGTGGTAATTTCTTCGCATCCTCAACAGGTGGGAATATTAGGGTTACTGGCTTTGTATCTAGTCAATTTGCAGCCTGTGCAGGATCGAGTATTTGCTCCGCTAGCAACAGTGGCGGCACAGGCGGTCAGATATTTTTGCGTCATGGTGGACTTACTCCATTTGTGATTGGCAATTCTAGTACTAATGGAACTGCAGGTATCGTCACTACTGGCTCTTCCACTTTAGCTCTCGGCAGCATTATTCCCGTCGGCACGGGTATTTTTACTCAAGGTAATATTATCGTCGCTCCGTCAGGCAACACAATTTTCACTCCACCAAAGAAGATAGTTGAGGTCAATCCCAATCCTCCTGAGACGAAGATTCTGATCCAAATCAGGGATGTCATGAAAAAAGAAGTTGATCGCTTCTTAAAAGAAGAAAAATTGGACAAAGCTTTTGAGTCGATCGAAAAAGCCTATATCTCAGAGTTAGGGATTTTCTTGGGGGAACCTCTCAATCTACCAACTTTAACCATCAACCAAGCCCAAGATATATTAAGCGATGTCTCAAAGCGATCGGGAAGTCCCTCAGTGTTAATCTATCCGATCATGCTGAACGATCGCATCGAGATTCTCGTTATCCCGCCTAAAGAACTTGGCAAACCCTTTCATCGCTATACCAACTATGCTAACGAAGAAGAAATCATTACAGTTTTGACGGATTACCGAGCCAGCCTGCGCGATACAAGTTCACTGGATTATTTAGAGCAAGCGCAAAAGCTCTATGACTGGGTGATGCGTCCGATTGATACTCAACTGCAAGCCCTAAAGATTGAAACAGTTGTATTTGTGATGGACTCTGGCTTACGCGTGATCCCTCCTGCTTCCCTTCATGATGGCAAACAGTTTTTAGTCGAGCGCTATGCCTCGGCAAATATTCCCTCATTACGGGTGACCAGACTAGAAGAACGCGATCGCAAAAATACGCGGGTTTTAGCAATGGGGCTGACTGAGGCAAGGGAAGGTTTGAGTGCATTGCCAGCCGTGGAAGTGGAAATTAGAACAATTGCTAATCAGGTGCTAGCTGGGACTACGTTTTTAGATCGAGACTTTACGGTCAATAATCTTCAAGCGCAACGGAGTAAGGCAAAATATGGAATTCTCCATTTAGGAACTCACGGAAAATTCTTGCAAGATCGCTCTAATGAGTCGTTTATTCAGTTTTGGGATAGTCGGCTGCGATCGAGTCAGATTCCGAGTCTGAGATTTGATCAACCTGTGATCGATATGCTGACCTTAAGTGCTTGTGAAACGGCTATTGGCAACAATCTTGGTATTAGTGGCTTGGCGGTTGAGTCGGGCGCAAGAAGTATTCTTGCGTCTCTGTGGGCAGTGTCGGATGCAGGGACAGCTCCTTTGATGATTAGTTTTTACAAGGCTTTTCCTGATGCGCTCAGTAAGGCAACTGCTTTAAGAAAAGCACAGCTTGATTTGATCAAAGGGAAGGTCAAGATTGTGAATAATCAAATTGTCGGGGTTGAAGGTTTAGCTGCGATCACTTTGCCAAAGGGAACTGGAAATGTCGATATCAGTCATCCCTTCTTTTGGTCATCTTTTATTTTGGTGGGCAATTGGCTATGAGTTATATCACTTTGCGCTCATATCAGAAGCAAATTTTTTTAAAAGCGTAGCAATGCAAAACTTTAAAAAAAATTTGCTTCGGGTTCTTTGAATCGTCAATTATTGTGTATAGTAATGCGATCGCAATCTTTGGGCTACAAGATTCGTGTAATTTATCAATTTGAGGTGTCAGGGTGAGTCAACATTTAAAAGCTCTAATCAAGGCTAGCAGCAAGAAACTCATGCTCTCAATACCAAGCTTATTGCTAGGTTGCATCGGATTTCCTAGCTATGCCCAACCAGTTCCATCGATATCTTCTCCATTAACTCGTCCACCAGAATCTCTAGCCCCAAAGCTGCCAAATAAACCCACGAGTCCAATTCTCAATCCTGAGTCATCATCTCCTTCTACAAGTTCACAAGACAAGCCATCGCCCCCTTCTGCAAATGAAGTCTTAATCCCAGTCAAGAAAATTGATGTTTTGGGAGGTTCAATTCTCACATCAGCGGAAATAGAAACACTGGTATCGCCACTCCAAAACAAATCGGTTACGCTCAGCCAACTACAAGAAGTTGCCGATAAAATTACACAAATCTATCAAGATCGCAACTATATTACTTCTCGCGCTATCCTTGCACCGCAAGATATCAAAAATGGCGTAGTCACAATTCAAGTTAGAGAGGGAGCTTTAGAGCGAGTTGATATCAAGCGATCAGGAGATATGGCTGGCAGACTAAATGATAGCTATATCCGCGATCGCATCTTACAGTTAGTATCAACACCGCTCAACTTTACGCATTTAGAAGATGCTCTCCAATTATTGCGCTCAGATCCTTTAATTGGTGACATTAGAGCTAATTTAACTACAGGTAGCCAACAAAATCAGAGCATTTTGCAAATCACGCTTAGCGAAGCAAAGTCTCTGAGCATCCGTCCATTTTTTGATAACTATGGCAATACTTCCACAGGCATCTATCGGGTTGGCGTGAATCTCCAAGAACTTAACACCACAGGCATTGGTGACTCACTTTCTGCTGGATATACCCGTTCTGGCAGCTCAGATATTTATCAACTGAATTATCAATACCCGATTAATCCCCAAGCTGGAACCCTCAGCTTTAACTTTTCCGCAGGTCAAAACCCGATTACTGAGAAGCCTTTCGACAGCTTGAATATTCTTACAGATTCGCAAACCTATGAGCTGGCATATCGTCAGCCTTTATTGCGATCGCCCCGTGAAGAGTTTGCCCTTGGTGGCAGTATTGCTTTTGAGAATAGCGGCTCCTATTTTGGTAATCGCTCTTTTAATTTCCAAAATTCCAAGTTTGATGATGGGCGATCGCAGTCTAGAGTTTTACGATTTAGCCAAGATTATTTAAGCCGCGATCCAGAGGGAGCTTGGATATTGCGTTCCACCCTAAATCTGGGATTAAATGTTCTTGGCGCAACGATTCGCAATGATGGTTCGCCCGACGGCAGATTTTTCTATTGGATTGGACAAGTGTTGAGAGTGCAACGTCTTGGCAATGATAAAGACACCTTGGCATTCTTTCGACTGAATATGCAGTTTTCGGGAGATCAGTTGCTATCTCTTAATCGGTTTAGTATTGGTGGGCCGCAATCTATTCGCGGCTATCGTCAAAATCAACTGGCGGGTGATAGCGGACTTCAGGCTTCGGTAGAGTTACAATTCCCTGTGGCACGAGATGAAGAAGGATCGTCGATTGTGAAGCTATTACCTTTTGTGGAAGCTGGCACAATTTGGAATTCTTCAGGTATAAATCCGACAACTCAGTCATTGTTTGGTCTGGGCTTAGGTGCGACCTATCAGCCGCTTCGCAATCTAACTCTGCGTCTTGACTATGGGATTCCTATAGTAAATGTCTCTAACTCAGGCAATAATTTGCAAGATTCAGGACTTTACTTCTCTATAAACGCAAATTTTTAAAACCCCAAAAGAAGTACATCGATTTGCGATGCACTTCTTTTAGTTAAACAAAAAGGTTTCGAGCATTGCTCGAAACCTTTTTGTTTGCATTAAGTTGATGCTTAGAACAAGCCTAAAGTCAAAGACTTGTCAATTGGCATGGTTGAACCAATACCCAACCAGAGAGTAACAGCAGTACCAAACAAGAATACAGCCATCGCTACAGGACGACGGAAAGGATTTTGGAACTTGTTCACATTCTCAATGAAAGGAATGAGGATTAAACCAACAGGAATCAAAGTTTGCAGCAATACTCCTAACAATTTATTAGGAACAATCCGCAAAATTTGGAATGTAGGATATAAGAACCACTCAGGCAAAATTTCCAAAGGAGTTGCGAAAGGGTTTGCAGGTTCACCGATCATGGTCGGGTCAAGCACAGCCAACCCAACAATCAATGCGATCGAGCCAGTAATGACAACGGGGAACATGTACAACAAATCATTTGGCCAAGC
>JANNDZ010000773.1:0-4270 GCA_031378395.1 Pseudanabaena sp. OTE_75_metabat_487_sub | reverse complement strand
CCCAAAGTTAGATCGGCGAGCTTCGCTCGCCGATCTAACTTTGAGGTTCCTGCTGACATTCGCTACACAGTCCAAAAAATTCAAGAGTGTGATAGTAAATTTGAAAAGTATGTTTTTTTGCTAGCTGATTACCCAAATCATGAATGGGACAAGAGTCGATAGGTAGAGACTTGCCGCAATTGAGGCAATTGAGATGATGTCTATCGGCAGGGGTGACACTATAAACCGTTTCGCCATTGGGTAAGGTCAGGGCTTTGATTAAGCCTTGGAGCTTGAGAGTATCTAGAGATCGATATACCGTGGCTAGACCTACACTGTTTTCACTATTGCGTAACTCCGAATGAATATCTTGCGCTGATACAGCGCGATCGTTGTGTTGGAGGAGATGGAGCACTCGTTCTTGACTGCGAGTGAGTTTTTCTTTCATGCTTTTATGGTTTGTTAAAGCAAGCTATGCCTAGGCTAGTTTGCTTTAACTTAGTTCAGAACTTAAAAGGATTATAAATCAGACATGGTGTAAAGCATTTTTCTAATCGTTCACAAGTTTCTGAATTGATTTCCGTAATCCATTGCTTTTGTAACAATTCAGAAATCGGCTGAGTACCATAAATCAAAGCCGATATACCTGCGATCGTTGCCCTAAAGTCGATCGCTATATTTCCAATATCGCCGTTACCATAGCGTTTGACAGTAAGCTGACTGCGATCGCCATGAAGATCGCTACTAATTCCAAATACACCATCATTCCAATGACAATATGGATCGCTGAGAGCAAAGGTAAAAGGATCACAGGCAATCGGCAAACCATGCAAAGCACCGACTATATCGATCGCTCTCACCATCCAAGGCTCAGCCATTGATGAATCTAAGCGTCCAGCGTTGCTGAGCCAAGTGTGGACGTTTGTCCCTAATGGGACTGGCATTTTCAGGCTATGAATTTGATCGCGATGACTAGCGAAGAAGTGAAATAGGCGATCGCGTGATTCGATATCTGTCCAAAATATTGATGAAATTTCAATCTGGCGATCGCGCATCGGCAAATTGCCACTGCTATCGATCGCATAGATTGACATGGCGACTGGTTGGCGATCGCGTTTGATCAGCACACAGAGCTTCTGGCGGTGCAAATGCCACCATTGATCGTAGGTAAAATCAGTAATTGCGAGACCATGACTATGGGGCTGAAGAGTCTGCGATCGCAAGTTTTCATAGAGAAAATTAGACAAAATATCCTTTACTTCTGTCGCAGCGAGGCGATCGCAGGTCAAGTTAGCTGAATTTGGTAATTTTAAATAATCTTCTAAAGACGAGACTGGAATATTGATCTCATTAGTAGCATTGGCGATCGCATAGCCCAAGGCTCCATAAAAACTTTCCTTAAATGGCGTAAGCATACTTACGCAGATCCCTTGCATCCGCATTTCTAAAAATGCACTTTTCATGAGCGCCTTCACACAGCCCCGATTGCGATATTCAGGATATGTCCATACGCCGCCGATGCCCCCCATCGTTTTAAGACTGCCTCGTACCGACTGCTGAAAACTAAAACATTGCAATGCCGCGACAATCTTGCCATCAATCTCCGCTGCCAAAACCTCCTCAGGATTGATCGCTGTCAAATGCGATCGGGGCAAATCTTGATTAGTCCAGCGCGAATAGGCATACAAATCCCCCTTGAGAATTTCAAGCCGTTCATTGTTATTGATTTTGCGAATTTTCATGATCAACTTACGGCGTATTCCGTAAATTTACGCATGAATGGAGAATGAAAGCCAATAACGATATCTTGCTTCGGTACGCCTTGGTTAACCAACTCTTCCGCAAAATCTATTTCTGTACCGTTGTATTGCAGCCAGATTTTACTTTGTTTAATATCGAAGTGAAGAATACAACCATAAATGCGGTGATCGCTCTCCCAGCCAACATTAACGATTTGGTAATGATCATGTTCTGTATCAAAGATCAGTTCTCGATCTACACCATTTCTTCTGTAGTCATCATGCGCATATTCTTTGATCAGTTTTTTTACAATTTCTCGATATTGGTTTAGTCTATCCATAGTTCTATCTCCTCCTTATTCGGACTGTAAACAATCAATTTGATGCTTTGAGACTTGATGACTAGTTGTATCAATTCCAATTTAAAAAATGTTTCGTAAGTCGTCTTCGGAACTGCTAAGTACATTATACGTTCTGGTTCTTTTTGACTCAAGACCGTTCGATAGTTAATAAATTGCCCCAAAGCTTTGTGGAATTCGGAAATGGCAGAACTACTAATAAAGCTTTTAACTTCGACTGCAATTTTCTTGCCTTTTCTTTCAGCCGCGATTAATTTTTCAGCAGCTAAGTCAATATAAATTTCCACTCCACCAAAATCTAAATATAAATGATCGCTTGTAATTTCCCATCCTTCTTTTTCTAATCCTATTTTGACTGTATTATGAAAAATATCTTTGGCTGGCATATATAAAAATACTATTTTTAATGAGTAATCAGTAATGTATATGTATATGAAACTTGTGAGGGGTGACCACCAAACTGAATTATGTCTAAAATTAAATTATGGAGAGCGTATTGTTTCTCTATGCGATGGCAAGTATGTACAATAGTAAATTATTATTTAAGATAAAGATTTTAAACATCACACATTTAGAGGACTGTTATGGCAGGTACTACTGGAGAACGCCCATTTTCCGACATTATTACTAGCGTTCGTTATTGGCTAATCCACAGCCTTACCATCCCTGCATTGTTTTTGGCAGGTTGGCTATTTGTAAGCACAGGCTTAGCGTATGACGTATTTGGCACACCAAGACCCGACGAGTATTACAGTCAAGATCGTCAGACCGCACCTCTTGTAACTGATCGCTACAATCCCGCCAAAGATATCCAAATGGGTAAATAGCGCTTGGCTCAAAACATTTCGTTGATTTTGCAGCTATAAACTTAAGCTATAAATTAACGACTCCAAATTAACGACCAAAATCAACGCATCTACTAATTAATAACTATGGCAAGCAATAATCCCAATCAACCCATTCAATATCCCGTATTCACTTTCCGTTGGCTCGCAGTTCACGGTCTAGGCGTTCCTACCGTGTTCTTCATTGGTGCGATCGCAGCTATGCAATTCATCAGCCGCTAATTGAAACCTATTTCAGTTTTGCTTTCTTAAAACAAAACTTTTTCCCTTTTCCTTTTTCCTTTTACCTTCTTACCCTCCTATGGCTCCTAAAAACCCTAACAGCCAACCTGTAGAGTTGAACCGTACTTCTCTCTTCTTGGGACTACTGCTGATTTTCGTGACTGTGCTACTTTTTTCCAGTTATTTCTTCAACTAGTTTTGCAATTCGTTTCATAAAATATTTTTATCAGGAGGTTTAATTCATGCTTCAAAATGGACGTATTCCGCTTTGGGTAGTTGCCACAGTTGCTGGTACTGGCGTACTGGTTGTTGTCGGTCTATTCTTTTATGGTTCCTATGTAGGGCTTGGCTCTGCTAGCTAAATTTCCATAAAAAAAGGGGGAGCGCAATGCGCTCGCCCTTTTTTTATTCAATACCTAAAATTGCTTTTTTGTATGCAGGGCGATCGCCAATTCGTTTCATGTAAGCATCGATCGCAGGATAGTCCTCGTAGGACATTTTCACCATCATGATCGCATAACTAAGAATCGTCCCAACGGCTATATCTGATACTGTGAGATTATCACCAGTAATATAAGTTTGATTTTCAAGAATCTTGTTTAAGCCATTAAGCAAGCGAGGAGCTTCTTTTTCTCGAGTTTCAGGAATAAATAAGCCATTACCCAGTGTAGAATTTGCAAACAAAACCCATTGAGAGGCGATCGCTCTTTCTTCTGAAGTTTTTACCTCTGCATATTTATCGGCAAGGTATAGCAAAATTGCGCCAGACTCCCATAGTTGAAAGTCCCCATCTGCGATCGCGGGAACTTTACCGAAGGGATTAATTGCTAAAAAGTCGGACTGTAAATGTTCGCCAACGGACATATCGAGTAGCTGAAACTCGTAGGGAGCTTGCAATTCTTCTAGATACCATTTGACGATTGAGGCGCGACTTCTTGCGCCACCATAAAGTTTAATCATCGGTTTTTACCTGTTAGTTCTAGAAGATAGAGTTAGTAATTTGCGATACATCTATCTTTAGATAAGCAATCGCCAGTATATAAGATCGAGGGCGCACAGCATGTTCCCCTGATCGTATGAACCCCAGAAGAGAGAGGCAGAGCATTGCTCCGCCTCTCTCTTCTGG
>JANNDZ010000749.1:0-1926 GCA_031378395.1 Pseudanabaena sp. OTE_75_metabat_487_sub | reverse complement strand
CCCGCCGAAACTATTTTGGGTTTTATTAGTTGCATAGTTGAGAATTTCTATTTCTGGAACAGTACAAGATGAGCGCGATCGCGTTAGACTTAAAAGACCCATTTTCTTTCGGTTTTATGGCAAAACGATACACTATTGACTCATCGCAAATTATTCGTCGTGTCGAAGAACTGATAAGCGCTTCTTCTAATCGTTATCGCATTACTGTGCAAGTTGCGAACCGAGCCAAACTCAGACGCTATGAAGATGATGACTATGACGATCGCATGATGAAGCCGATTTTACGCGCCATTCTGGAAATGTCTGACGAAATTTCCCAGCCTGAAATTCTGAGCGACTGAAAGCCCTAGAGTTGGCGGTGCTAAGCACCGCCAACTTTGCTAATTACTATGCTAAATTTCGCATCTCAAGATACATCTAAGCAATTGTTAAGTGGCGAAGGTTGGCGGATTGGGCTACGCTCAGATGTAGATTTGTATAAGGGATTGGTGGGAACGGACAGTTGGGCGATCGAGCTAACTGAACGTGAGTTTAAAGATTTTTGTAAGCTCGCATCACAACTTGCTGAGACGATGCAGATTATGGCAGCAGAGCTGTCGGACGGCGAAAAAATTTGTTGTACATTGGAAACTGAAGATATAAGCCTTGAGGTTAATGGGTTTCCCCATGCGTTTACTTTGCATTTACAATTATTGACTGCGCGAAGTTTTGAAGGTTTTTGGGATGCGGCGGCTGTACCTTATTTAATCACAGCGATCGCAAATCTCGTTGGATAATCACCACAGCTAGGAGTTGCAGAAATGACCAGTGTCGTTATTGAAAAAACTACGCCAGAAGTAAAGCAAAAACTGACATTAGAGCAATTTTTGCAATTGCCCGACCTTGATGGAAGTTATGAACTATTTGAAGGGGATTGCATAAAAAAAATGTCGCCAAAATTTTTTCATTCGTCTCTAACAACTGTGTTTTGGGTCGAGCTTTCGGCATGGTGTGATGGACGTGGGCGAGTGAGGGTCGAGTGGTCGGTAGTCCTCAAACGACGAGGAGAAGATTGGGTTCCTGTACCTGACTTACTGTATGTTTCTCACGATCGCCTTGCTGTAGATTGGCTTGAGGATTCCCCTTGTCCTGTATTGCCTGAGTTAGTGATTGAGATTGTATCGCCCGATCAGACTTTTAACCAGTTAGCACAAAAAGCGATGGACTATTTGAATGCTGGAGTTGATCGAGTGTGGGTGGTTTATCCACCAATGCGGAGTCTGACGGTATTTTTTGTCGATCGCCCACCTGAAACTTATCGCAGCGATCGCCTATTAACAGATGAGTTATTTCCTGATTTGACAGTGACATCAGAGCAGTTTTTTGTGAAGGCAGGAATTTAGATCGCTTGGCGCTCAAACCCAAAAGAGAGTGGCGGTGCTTTGCACCACCACTCTCTTTTGGGTTGCAATTATGCTGAGAGGTAGTGTGGCGTGGAATCTTTTAGTTCTTGCAAATAAGAATTTTTTTGTAGAAGTCGCGAAGGGTTTGTGAATAAATGGATTTTGCTCCAAGAGTCGCTATAGTCGGTATCAGCGATTAAGGAGCTTACTAACTCATTGGAGATCGCTTGCCAATGTGGATTAGTAGCGATGATTGCTTGCTTCCATTGAAATGTGACTTCACTGTACTCTGAACAAATTTGTCTGCTGAGATAATTAGGGTCATGCTCAATCCAAGTTAGGCGATTAGGATTAAGCTGAAAATCCTGAATAATCTGAGTGGCAAGTTTTTCAATCTGAGATGGAATAAGGGACTTGCAAGAAATAAATAAATCCAAAAGCACTTTATGGGATATTTAATATATTTGGCATAAAGTGATAAAACTTACAGACACGCTCAAGACACTATTTCAAGAAACAGCAAAACAACTTAAAGGTAGTGAGC
>JANNDZ010000715.1:0-2110 GCA_031378395.1 Pseudanabaena sp. OTE_75_metabat_487_sub | reverse complement strand
CGCGGGAATTGCAGTTTTTGATGTTGGCAAACAAAAAGAGAGGGAATGCTCAGCATTCCCTCTCTTTTTGTTTAAGCTATTTAGCTGATGTGAAAAAATTGCTTCTTTGAGAAGCTAAAAACAGCAACATAGATGTTTCGTTAAGCCCATTTGTAGCGAGATTTAAACCTACCAGTTTGAATCTCGCTATTTTTATTGCGATGTTTATAGATTTTTTGGAACAAATATAGCTAATTACTTAAGCTTATTTATTGCAAGTTAGTATAGTAACATAAACTGCAAGACCTGGTCAGAAATTTTTGCTTTTATGGATGCAACCCTTATTCGTCAACTTGTATGGCTAGACTATCGATTAGCTCTGCTGTTTCTCTTGGTTATCCCCTTCGGTCTATTGGTCTGGGCTTTACGAAGTCGCAGTGAAGCAATCAAGCGATCGCTACTTTTGTATTGGCGCGTTGCCAGTCTGGTATTGATTACTATTTATTTAGCGATCGGTAGCTTAGGCATATCCTATATATCTGGCATTGTAGCTGCGGTTTTAATCGTGCTTGCGCTCTGGTTTTGGCAAGATTTAAATGAAGATATTGGAGCTTCACGTCAAGGGCTTAAGCAAATTTATTTGGGATGGCGATGGGCTACAACGGTTTATTGCTCTTTAAGCGTGATATTTCGGCTAATATTTGCTAACTGTGCCTTTATGAATGCTGAGCAACTGAGTGACATTTGCAAAATTTGGTTCGAGCCACCACTCAGCTTTAGCAGCACATTTCATAATGGTGTTCCAGTTGAAAACTTAGCCTTTGTCGGCGCAGTGGGGGGAATTGTCTATATGTTGTATTTATTTTCCTTTCTTGCTTTTAGCTTACCGAAAACTGGAAGAATCGCATTTCGTGATTAACTACAGCGCTTTTTGCTCTGGTTCAAACCATAAGCAAAGGGCTGCAAAGCCCAATCAATATAGAAACTAAAAGAGGGCGCTTTGCGCCCTCTTTTAGTTTCTATATTGATTGGGATAACGAACTCTTGCACCTGTCCATAGAAGCTTTTGGCGTAACGCCTGATAGTAGGAATACTCTTCTCGCAAGACAATAAATTTGGCTTGACACTCTGACATCTGGATGTCCACTCTTTGCCCAGGGAAAATCGATGTAGCCATAACTCCATCTGTCCATAGCTTTAGAGTAAAGTCATCAGTCGAAAGCGGCCAGATGCTTACTGTTAATTTGGGTGGAATCACGATCGCTCGACTTGATAAACTCAATGGACAAATCGGCGTAATCGCGATCGCGTGCATTCCTGAATGCACAATTGGCCCATTTGCTGCCACGGTGTAAGAAGTCGAGCCAGTCGGTGTCGCCACAATTAACCCATCACCGTGATATTGATCGACCACCTCGCCATCGATTTCTAGTTCTAGAGCCGCAGTGACCATGCGATCGGGCGAAGCTGGCTTGACGCACATCTCATTGAGACATAAAAATGGGCCACAGGGTTGACCGAGCCGAGTCCCCAAGCCTTCATCAACTGTAACTACTTTTGCTTCTAACATCATTCGCTGCTCGATTGCAAAGCGATCGGACAAAAGTCGTTCCCAGATTTCGACAGTATTTTCACATTCCTCAATTGAATGGGTAAGAAACCCTAAATGTCCACCGACATTAATTGCGAGTATTGGCACTCCAAGTTTTGCTAAGTATCTAGCTGCACCCAAAGTTGCACCATCCCCACCTAATACAACCGCAAGATCGATTTGTTGGTGCATCGATTCAAGAAACACGGGATAAGGGTTATCAGTTGCTCCTGTTGGGCCAATTAAGACCTTTACTCCAAGTGCTTCTAACTCGTTGCTACATCGCTCAGCCCATATTTTGCCAATTTGACTGCCCGACTTATAGGCGATGATTGCTTTACTAATCTTCACAGATTCCCCTCAAGTTGGGATTAATGGTTGTCAAAATCGGCGGTACTTTGCCATACCTAATTCTATGTCTCGATGTCAACTCTTTTTTATCGCTCAAAGCAATGCTGGAGAAACCGAAAAGAGAGTTGGGGGGGGTTTGGGCGCCACAAAGATTTAGGTTTTTTTTGTGTGGGTATTTTTGTTTTTTTT
>JANNDZ010000676.1:0-2884 GCA_031378395.1 Pseudanabaena sp. OTE_75_metabat_487_sub | reverse complement strand
GGAGTACCCTCTTAGAAATCATTTAAGAATTACATGCCACTTAAAATATCGTTTAAAACCCTGAAATTTAGCTCCCTAAATCCCCCAATTCTGGGGGACTTAAATATGTATGGTTCCCCCCAGAATTGGGGGGCTAGGGGGGCAAAAACTACAATTCTTAAATGGGTTCTTATCGTGATTCATTCTACATAGGCAAACTTTTCCAAATCACAACGATTGTCCCCACACCGCTTTGAGTTGGTAATAGATTGAGATATCTCACAAAAGAACTTTGCTTCACTTTGTAAATTAATCCACCGCCATAATTAGACATTTGAGTGACTTCAAATTTGCGATTTTGGAAGTTAGGCGCAAAGAAATTACTAAATAATTGTTCGGGCTTTTTATCTAAAATGATAACGAAATTACCATCGAAACCAAGTTTAGGTTTATCGATATCATAACTACCGCGCTCCTTTACAGATTTAGCATAAAACTTTTCTGGTTGAGCAAAATAAAATTCTGGAATGGCGATCCTTTGAGCGCCTAACTCACTCAATTGTTTGAGAACAATATCAAAATCTGTCTCCGCTTTACTGGCTACAGATAAGGCTTGCAATTTATTTATATCCAAAGGTTGACTAGCAAAGATGATCGCTGTTCCCTTTCCATCACGAACTATTAAATTGAGAAACTTGTTCAGTCCACCTTTAAATATTTGATAAACTTTTTGCTTGGAGTCGCTTGATAAGATTTTGATTTCATAGCCTCTAGTCTGTAATTCTCTTTCAAAATACGAAACTACAATATCTTGGCGATCGCCTGTTTGCTGACTTGCCAAATCCCCTTGCCCTTGAAGTAATCCGAAGGAGCCAGTTTCCGCATTGGGATATTTGGGAAAATCAATAAATGGATCGTTAGAACTTTTTTTTGCTTCTAGATTGGGGGATTTTATCTCGTTTTGAGGTTCTAAATTCTCTGTGAATACAGGTTTAGAACTTGGCTGCTCTTGCTGTGTGTCTTGTTTAGGCAAAGGATTATCTATGTTATTGCTTGATTCCTTACTCAGAGATAGATTTGAAGTCGATCCTAAGTTTTTGTCAATTAATGGTGAGGATTGAGAATTAGATTTAGTCTGAGTAGAGAAATTAGGAGAAAGTCTTGGAGAGGTAATTGTACGATTAGATGGTAATTCTATCACCCTAATTCCCTCTAACTCAGGTGTATTGGTTGTATCAGTTTTTTGTTTAAGGGTGTTCGGTAACAGCAGCAACGCAACGTGAAATCCTAAAGAAAATAACAACATCCAATTCCATAATGGAAAAAGAAAATGTTCTCTATTTTTGAAAAATTTGAATTGGCTCATACTATTACAAAAACTAAAAACATTTAGATTCTCTTCAATACATACAAGCAAGAAAATCGGATTTTAGCTGCTCTGGATCAAGGTTTCGCCCAATGAATACCAGTTCACTTTGGCGATGCTCGTCTGGCTTCCATAGGCGATCGCGTGTGCCATCAAACAACATATGCACACCTTGAAATACAAACCGTTCGTCAATTCCCTTGATATTGAGAATTCCTTTCATTCTGAAAATATCTACTCCCTGTTCCCGAAGTAGCTTGCTAATCCACTCATTGACCTTGGGTAGATATAGTTCGCCTTCTTCAACGATTGCCACAGATTTCACCGTGTCATCATGTTGGTGAGCGTCTTCCCCAAGAAATTTGGGATCGATTTGCAAGGCTCGATCTAGCTTAAATGCGCCAATGCCGAGAACTGCATCCATCTCAATCTCTGAGTTTTGAGTGCGATAGATTTTACACATCAAGTTCATTGATTTAATGCGTTGTTCTAGTTCTAATAGTTCTGCTTCACTTACTAGATCAGTTTTGTTTAGTAAAATGATATCCGCAAAAGCGATTTGCTCCTGTGCTTCTTCTGCATCCCAATGTTGAGAGATATGCTTCGCGTCAACAACTGTGACCACGGCATCTAGCTTAGTTTTGGCGCTGACATCTTCATCAACAAAGAAGGTCTGAATCACGGGCGCAGGATCAGCAAGCCCTGTAGTTTCAATCACTAAATGATCGAACTTATCACGGCGGCGCATCAGATTAGTGATAATCCGAATCAAGTCGCCGCGCACAGTACAGCAAATGCAGCCATTATTCATCTCAAAGATTTCTTCATCGGCATTAACTACCAATTTATGATCGATGCCCACTTCCCCAAATTCATTGACAATCACAGCGACTTTTTTGCCATGTTCGTGGGTGAGGATGCGATTGAGCAAAGTGGTTTTGCCTGCGCCGAGATAGCCAGTTAAGACGGTGACGGGAATTTGAGAGGAGATTGTAGTCATGGGTTTATACAAGATTAACGGTTAGGATTTGGATTAGCGATCGCCTGCGCCAAATCAGCATAGGTAATGTCGGGGATTGCTTTGTGAATGCGAATTACGCGATGCGGACTAGTTATCACAGCGATCGCAGTCTGAATAGGTGGACAGCCAAAGTCTTGGCATTGCAATTGATTGATTGAAATAACCATGCGGCGATCGATTTGCAGGATTTCATATAGCCAATCCTTGAGCTGCTGTAATTGCTGTGGGGAAACGTCAGGTTTTCGGGGGAACAGGTCTATGGACATACAGGATGGCGACAATATGACGCTGAGGTGTTTTAATTGTATCAATAATGATAATCATTATCAAGCTAATAAGTGTCTGTGCAGAAGAAATTATCTAAACCGATAGGATTGCGCCCCTTGTGGAGCGCAATCCTATCGGTTTGGGTTTGCGATTAATAAAAAACAAAAAAATATGTTAGAAGTCGAGCATCTAGGAGTCAGCTATCACGATGTCAGTGCAGTGGAAGATGTCAGCTTTGCGATCGCTTCTGG
>JANNDZ010000654.1:0-2127 GCA_031378395.1 Pseudanabaena sp. OTE_75_metabat_487_sub | reverse complement strand
CAAAGCGCCGCCATCTTATTTGGTTTTTATAAACTTTAAATGTCTCTCGACGCGGGCTTCGATCACGATATTGGGATGATTGTATTGCAGATATTTCTCTAGTAATTTAATGTCTGGCCATTCCCAAATATAAACAGTCTTAGCAAAATATTGAGAAATATAGGGCTGTAAGGCAATAAAAAATGAATCTCTAAAAATCAATGCTCTTGGAGCATCAATACGACAATCAGTAACAAAGGTTGCCTTCATCTGATCTTCAGGGTGTTTCTCGACAATTTGTTTGTCGCATATAGGCAAAGACTTACGCAGTTCAGGAACCATCTCTTTGAGGAAGTAAGAAATATTTAACATATTCGCAATATCCCCTGATTTGTATTCTATCAATCCAAAATCCTGCCAAGAGTAATTAATTGGAGTCAGATTTGGATAATTTTTTTGGATGGTGCGGATAATTTCATGTTGTGCGATCGCTGCGCCAAAATCATTCCAATGAGTATCAGTTTTATAAAATAATTGTCCCTTTTGCTTTGCTGCCAGCAATGCAGGTCTTAAATCTAGGACTGTTACCTCCGAATCTTGCATATATTCTATGAGTTGATCTAGGCGAGTTTGTTTACCAACTTGACGAATATGCTCAGGCATATATTCTGGATAAATAGAATATTTGTCGGGCACAACTACAAAAAGATAGGAAATTCCCTGTTGCTTCAGCCACTTATGTTTCGCTTCTAATCCGATTTTCCAGCTTCTGAGTTCTTCTGGAGTGAAGGGATCATTTCTCCGATAATCTTCAAGACTATTTCCCTCCGCAGGATTAACATAAAATAACCAATCATCTAATCCAATCAGCACTTTAGGATTTGAGGAATTCTTTAATATGATGCTGTATAAAGAATAAACCTGAGTTAACTGATCACGTAACCCGAAATGATCATTAAAGAATGATTCAAACTGTGACGGAAATTTAGTCATGCTTTTTTGATCCCACTTCAATTCAGGAAACTCAGCAAGTTTACGTTTTTCCGTCGTTGATTCTTTGCGATTATGGGTTAGAACTAAAGGCAAAAACAGACCTACTATAAAAGTTACAATCAATAGATTGTCAAATATCCGAGATGCTTTGTTTTTAGGATTTTCGGTGTGCATGGAGCAGATTGTCTAGAGCTTAAAAGCGATAATAGATAAATGGATTATAAGTTCCTGCGGCTAAACTGGCGGCGGAAATCAGAAATAGACTAACTAAAAGTGAATAATATCCACCATATAAAACAGACTGAAGATGACTAAATTGTGGAGAGACTACTCTCTTTTGTAATTGTACGACAACCCAACCTGCTATTGGTGTTGCTAATATGCAGCCCATAATTAAGTTAATTAGGGTTTTGAGATCAAAGTAGAGAAGTGTGAAATATTTGACCCCATCGGCATCGGTAATACCAATCATACTTCCTAAATATTGTATTGCCTGACTAAGGGATTCTGATCGAAAAAACACCCATCCAATCATCACTAGCAATAACGTATACAGATGACGCAATGGCATCCATAAGCGATCGAGATATTTGTGCCAGCCTAATCTCTCAATCACCAAATAAGCTCCATGTAAAGCTCCCCAAATTACAAAGTTCCAACTTGCGCCGTGCCATAGCCCACATAGTAAAAACACAATCCATAAATTAAGATATGTCCGCAGTGAAGACCCACGATTGCCGCCCAAAGGAATATACAAATAGTCGCGGAACCAAGTCGATAGGGAAATATGCCATCTTCGCCAAAAGTCTCGCATGGATTTGGCAATATATGGATAATTAAAATTCTCTAGAAATTCAAATCCAAAAAGCCGTCCTAATCCGATCGCCATGTCGGAATATCCTGAGAAATCAAAATAGACCTGTAATGTGTAGCAAGCAATTCCTAACCAAGCCATGCCTGTTGTGACTTCATGCACTGGCACAGCAAAGATTTTATCGGCGACTTCTCCTAATGGATTTGCTAGCATCGTCTTTTTGGCTAATCCAAAAATAAATCTCTGAATTCCCGTAGAAAACTGTGGTCTAGTGACAGTCCGTGACACAATTTGCTTAGCGACATCATGATAACGAACAATTGGTCCCGCAATGAGTTGCG
>JANNDZ010000653.1:0-6149 GCA_031378395.1 Pseudanabaena sp. OTE_75_metabat_487_sub | reverse complement strand
CGCAACTCATTTCTGATTTATGTTTTAAACAGGATGGCGATCGCTATAGAAAGTATTTTGGCGGTTGAATCTAGAGGCTCAATACGAGAAGATCTGTGCATAATTAATTCATGGGCACGTCCACTTTACTGAAACTACGATAGTTAACTCAAAATTTATGACAAAAACTTGGGCGATCGCAATAGCTGCAATTTCTTACTTTAGTATTAGCACCGCAGTCTATGGCGATGCCAAAATGTCACGACGTGCCAATGATTTAGAGATTGATCGCCAAGTGATCGAAAGTAGCCCTGTATTGCAACGGTGGCTGGAGAACCCCCCCGATCTTTTAGAAGATATATACAATACGCCTAGTTTCAATAAAAAGATCAGGATTGGTATTACTTCGCGCAATAACTCTTTGGGGTTTGAAGCTGGGGTTGAAGATCTGTTTTTGGGGCAGTCACCTTTGACCATAAGTGGCAGCTATCAGACAGAGTTTAGTGGTCGAGAAAGTGAGTTGCAGGCAAATTTTCGTTACTATGTTTTGCCATTGGGCTCCTATTGGAATGTTGCGCCGATAGTGGGATATCGTCAATTCAATCAGCTAGATCGTCCCCAAATTTCAGGCTTAGATGTGGGACTGCTGGGGATTTTGGTTTTATCACCCAATAGTTCTGATTTGAGGCTGAGTCACACTTTTACCTCTCCAAGTAACAATCTAGAAATGAGTACAACTGCACTCTCGACTAGCTATGCAATTACCAAGAATCTAAGATTGGGTACAAAAATCGAATGGCGGCGATCGCCTTTAATTTATGACAGTCGCGTGGGCTTTTTGTTTGAGCTAGCGCTTTAGTCTGTTATTGCGCGTTCAACAATTGCTCTACTTCGGCTACGAAAGTTTTTGCTTGTTCTAAGATTCTTGCGGCTTCTGCTAATGTGCCAGTAAAGTCTGCATCATAGTCGCTCAATTGTCTTAGCTCATAAGCATCGCTTAATATTTTTGCGAATTCGGAGGAAAATTGCCCTGTCTTCACAAAATGCTGACCGAATAAGCGAATTGTACCTTTATGAGTTGAAGCATCTAGGTTTTGGGATAGCAATAAAGCTTGGGTTGCGTAGTATATGGAATAATATGAACGCGAGAGGCAAGTGCGATAATGTTCTCGGTCTAGTAAGAGTGCAGCTATTTCTAGTTCTTCTAGAGATAAAGAAAGTAGTTTTTTGTATTCGTTCATAGTTCAATTCCTTCCTTTCTAATATTCCTTAAAAAAGCAACATTTCTTTTACTGAAGTCTTCTTCGGTGATGGGGATAATAGAGACGAGTTCGTCATGTTCTAGTATCATTTTTACACGCAAGTCTGACATATAGGATATTTCTTGTACTTGAGATACTGGGCTTTTGAGTACGGCAAGTAGATCAATATCTGAGTCGGGATTGGCTTCGCCTCTGGCGTGTGAACCAAATAGAATTAACTTAACAAGGCGATCGCCGTATAGTTCTTTTAAGCCTAGTTTTAATTCGTACAATGTTGGCTGGATACTATTCAAAGTTATACTCATTTCATCGCTCCTTGCTCAAAGGCTTGGTTGACGCGATCAATTTGTTTTGGTGCTTCCATTTGTGCGAAAAGTTTGATGTGAAGAGATAAATTCGATAGGGGTGATAATTGGGATATTGCGAAAAGGGTGCAAAACTAATAAGTCTCGATCGCCTGTAATCAAGTAGTCTGATTTGCCATTGACTGCGACCTCTAAGAATTTATCGTCCTTGCGATCGCGACAAGCGGTGATTGATTCAATGATTGTAACTATTTCTACTTTGTCATTGAGAACTTGCAGAAAATTGATGCGTTTAGCAAGGGAAACATAGCGATCAAATTTCTCACGCATAATCACTGTGGAGATTTCTTCTAGAGTAAAATCTGATAAAAGAATGGTTCCGTGAGCAATGCAGTAGTCGAATGTTTGTTGAGGCGGGGTATTTTTGGTCAGAATACTACTGATCAGAATATTTGTGTCGAGGACGAAGCGCAGTTTACTCATCTGCTAGAAGTTCCTCTAATATTTCTGGTGTAAGACCGTTGGCTTCTGCTTCGTCTCGCAGATCGGCAACAGTTTTTTCTAGGCTATCTTGTTCTATAGATCGTTTTAAAACGATGGACATGAGCATTTGAACTTGTTTTTGCCGTTGGGGTGCAAAGGCTCGATATGCTTGGGCGATTTGGGGTTCAACTTGAATACTGATGGTTTCCATGATTTACCTATGCAAAACTAAATCAATTATAGATCAATCTCATTTTTTCACTCCTTACTCAAAAGTTTTGTTAACTCTCGCGATTTGTTTCGGTGCTTCCATTTGCGCTAAAAGATCGCCATACAGTTCCTTTAAGCCTAGCTTTAATTCGTGCAATGTTGGCTGGATACTATTTAAAGTTATACTCATTTTATCGCTCCTTGCTCAAAGGCTTTGTTAACTCTCTCGATTTGTTTTGGTGCTTCCATTTGCTCGAAAAGTTTTAGTGCTTTTGCTTTGTATTCTTCTGCTTGGTCATGTTCTCCCATTGCCTGATATGTTAGCCCAAATTGAAAATATGATTCTGCAAGATCTGCTTTTGCGCCAAGATAATACAGGATCTCTATTGCCTCAGAATGATGAGAACATGCTAAATCAAAACGTTCTAACTTCCTGTAGATTTCAGCAAAACTGCTTGTCACATTAGCTATTGCTTGCTTATAGTGATTTTTTTTCGCTACTGAGAGTGCTAATTGATGCATCTCAATTGACTTGTCTATATCTCCCAGATTTTGATATGTTTTTCCTAGTAATAATGGACTGAATATGCGCCCCCAAGCTGACAGAGGCGCTCCACTTTGATACTTTTGATATGCTATCTTAGCCATCTTTTCAGCTTTTTTTAGATCTCCTAAAGAAGATTTTGTAAGTGACAAAGCAAATAAATTAAAAGAAGAACTTATACGGGCTAAAAAACATTCATCTTCGATCCAGCTTGTAGTATCTGGATCAAAATTTGTAGCCAAGAGTATACCATTTTGAAAATAATCAGAAGCCGTCTCAAAATCTCCTAGATCAAAGTAACAAAGACCCATATTAGAAAAGTATGCACTTATCATATTAAACATGGAAAAATGGTAAGGATTTGTTCGATCAAATAAAATATCTTTAAAGTAGTTTTTTGATAATCCCCCAGAGATTTCATGAAATTTTATAGCTTGATGAACATTCCCTAACTGATTTTGTGCATATCCTAATATTCGATATAAACCTGAAAGAATATAGATGTCATTAATCACATTTTCTGATTCTAGTATTTCAGAAATCACCAAGATGATTTGCTGAGAAAATCCTAATCTCCAACAAGCAAAGCCAAAGTTATCAAATTCATCTTCGTCATTATTTTTTAGCTCAAAAATTACTGAAGCAGATTTTTCATAATCATCTACCTCTAAATAATGATTTATTACCTCAAACCCAATTAAAGCATCTTCATTGGTCTTGATTTTTGAAATTGCATTTTTGAAGAATTGGGCTGCTTTTCGATTTGCTTCTTCCCATTCGCTACGTGCCTTCAGTCGAGAAATTGCTTCTTCCCTAATTGCTGAATGTAAGAAATACTCTCCTTTCTCTAACTCAATTAAGGGACAATTTCTAAGAGAGATGATTATTCGTGAATGATTTTCTTGGCTTACATCCCAAAGTAGTTCAGTAAGCCCCTTACTTGGAACAGTTGGTACAGCTTGATAGCGAAAGCATCCCATGCGACAGAGAAGATTATAGACTTCAAGGGAGTTGCTTTGCAGACGATCAAACTGTTCTCTAATTAAGTTTTCTAGGGCTAGCTCCACTACAAGTCTGCTTTCAGTTTTACTTGTCTGCCAATATGCCGCTAGATCTCCATCATAAAAATCCTTAATTGGAGCACAGAGGATTTTCATGGCTAGAGC
The DNA here is from genome assembly GCA_031378395.1 of Pseudanabaena sp. OTE_75_metabat_487_sub. Taxonomy (GTDB): domain Bacteria; phylum Cyanobacteriota; class Cyanobacteriia; order Pseudanabaenales; family Pseudanabaenaceae; genus Pseudanabaena. The sequence continues at coordinate 2,200 of JANNDZ010000653.1, read as the reverse complement.
GTTACCGCCATAAGCTTTATGTACCTCAGCAAAAACAGATGGATCAACATTGATACCTTGCTGACTAAAAAATGTCTGCCATACTGGAGCTTTCAATCCCCCTAGATTAAGAGTTTGGATGTCTAGCCCCTCGTTCAGTGGTTCTCGGCTAGTAATTAGCGTAGTTGAACGTAAAGAGCTATCAGTAAGAACCCGCAATAGTTCGATGTAACCTCGATGTTCTTCTACAAACTGACCGTTACCATCTAGCGCAGGCTCTAGATTATCAATTAACACACCTATTTTTTCTTTCTGAAGCTTCGTCTTTAAGCGATCCAACGAAACCATGAATTCTCTTCCTGGTTCTTCATTTAGTTGCCGTAGTTTTTCCTCCACCAAACTAGCGATCGAAGCAATGTTACGCCTTTCTTTTGCAATAGGAAACTCAATGTATGAATCAAATACTTGCTTGAGATAATTTCTTGCCAATATAGTCTTGCCCACGCCCCCAGGTGCAAGTATCAAGATACATTTAGCCCCTTGATCAGTTAAATTATGGATGTGGTTTACCTCATCATCGCGTCCAATAAACTCAAGTGTTGTTAATTCTTGTGTACGATCGGGGGTGGGGATATTTTGGGGATTAGTTGAGGGTTGAGTGCGATCAATAATTTTAGATATGGAACGAATATTGTCTGTAGTACTATTAGAACTTGTACTGATTGATTCCTCTAAGTTTTTATCAACATTTGTTATAGCTTTCCAGAATTCAAAGAATTCATCTTGTAGAAAAGATTTATTGTCACGGAATAGAAGTTTTAGTCTAAGTCTCTGCTCTCGTGTTCCTTCTTCGTTTTTTACATTAAAGTAGGCACATATTTCTGTAATTCTACTCCTAACATTTGCTGTATTTGAATAGCCAACTTTAATAGCAATTTCTTCATCACTCATCCCTTGTAAATATGCAAGTAGAATTTCTTTGAGTAAAGCTAGTTTTTTTTGATCCTTCGACTTTCTAGTAATCTGATCAGTCTCTTGTAACTTTTGGAGCTTTTCTAAAAAAAAATCTTTGGACATTTTCAGATTAGGAGGGGACGACTGGATGATTAAAAATATTATACCCACACATATGTATTTTACAAGCTACTCATATGTGCTAATTGCTCATCCTATATCATTTTCCATTTTTAACTTTTACGATGCAATTGTTCAACTCAATTCATACATTAAAAGAACAAACAGATGCATTTAAAAAGTTTTGCTACAACTGCATTATTGGCTGCTTCTATTGCTGCTGTCAGCAGTGCCATTTCCCCCACTGCTGCCAATGCCTATGCTAGACATGAACATCCTTTTTATAATCTCTCCTCCGCTCATAACAATCAAGACTCGGCAAATAGGTTGTGCCTTCAGATCCTTAATCAGAGGTTGTCTATTTTGCCTTTTTCCCAAGCGCTAAACGGTACTTGGCTCAGGCGTGGGAGAGTCTGGCACGTCTGGGCGCATCTCAATAATCGTCAATGTATTGCAAACCAATAGCTACATTTGAATGTTTTTATTCTTTAAGCTCTATCTATTTTGTATTTTAGAACTTATTTCGCTCTCCTCTAAGTTCTTGATTAATTGAGCTTTTAGCATTTTATTCAAGGTTTTAGGAGCAGTCAAACATGATTACTCCTAAAACTAATACTCGCATTAAACCGAAACAACAAATATTTTATTAGTACATTGGAGACCTCAAGATCATGAAAATTTCAGTCAAACCCTTTGTTTCTGGAGCGATCGCTGCTATTACCCTTACTACTGCAAGCATCACCTTGAACCCTTCCTCAGCAAAGGCTTGGTTTTCTATTAATATTCCTGTTCCTAGTGGAATTTGGACTAACGTTGGCGGCAAGCAGAATTTCCTTGGTGACTTTGTTCAGCGCCCTGATCCCCAATGCCCCAGTGCTTGTTCTTGGGCTGTCCGCTATAACGGTCGATTGTCAGCACATGGCAATGGACGTACTCCTGCTTGGGTTGTTGGTCTAATACGTCAGCGTTTCGGTCGGTAGAAAATTCTTCTAGGTTGCAACACACCTAAGAACTTACTAAAAAACAGTAAGTGCTCATCTTGAATTTAGCGATCGCTATTTCTATCCTTCATTTAGAAATGCGATCGCTTTTCCCATTTTAAGGTTGTATCTCATGCGTATTAAATATTCACTTATTCTATCTATCA
>JANNDZ010000582.1:0-3765 GCA_031378395.1 Pseudanabaena sp. OTE_75_metabat_487_sub | reverse complement strand
GACTCCCGCGACAATTACCAACATCAAGGACAAAATTAGCGTGTACATCCCTTTGGAGAAGTGTTTCATCATTTAGTTAGTCACTCACACCTGTAAGCAAAGAATGTAATTAATTTTGAGTAGGACTTGAGGCATATTAGTTTAACCTCGGATAACCAGATAGTTTAGCAAAACAATCCGATTTTGATAAACATTATTTCTGCATACTTATAGCAGCTTTTGTCTGAATTATACCGAAGTGATTTTAATTCTCGAAAGTGTAGTCACACTTTCGAGAATTAAAACCCAAGCTCAGTTGGGTCTCAGAGGACTTTCATCAAGAGCAATTTTGGGGTTTGCCGCCCCTTAGGCGCGGCAAACCCCAAAATTGTTTTAATTACGCCGAGCGACTGAGAATTGAGGATAAAAATATCTCCCAACTATCCTTTAGTACATAATGGTAATAAGGGAGAGTAAGCGTGCGGTTGCGAAATTTGTCTCAAAATTAACGAAAGAATATTTCGAGCACAAGTTTTGAGGAAAGTCCGGGCTTCCACGAAGATCAGACTGCTGGATAACGCCCAGTGCGAGTGATCGTGAGGATAGTGCCACAGAAAAATACCGCCCGTTATAGACATAGCGCGAAGCGCTATGTCTATAACGGGTAAGGGTGCAAAGGTGTGTTAAGAGCGCACCAGCAGAGTCGTGAGGCTCTGGCTCGGTAAACCCCAGTTGGAAGCAAGGCGAGAGGATACAAGTGTTGCGATCTTCAGTTGATCTTGTGTCCGTTGCTTAATGGGGTTGTTTAGTGAAAACTAGGCGATCGCAATTAAGCGTGTGCCGCATGAGGTATTTGGTAACAAATATCCCAGATAGATAACCGCTAAGGCAGTTGATAAAACTCCTGAAACAGAACCCGGCTTATGTCTTACTCTTCCTATTAATCTCTAAAGACTAGAACCTAAGCCACTTCACGCTGTATGTTCTAGCCTTTTAATAACTGGTTTTATAGTGCTTACCGCAAAAATAAAAACTCAAAAATTTATGAGGTTTGATTTTTGGATTTTCTAATGGGCACATAATCACAGGAAAATCGCTAGCGGCTTATATATCTTTCAGTTTTGTGCCATAGGTGATCAAAAAACAAAAGGCAGATTTTAAGTTTTTTGATTGATATTAACCTTGAAGATCTGGTACATCTAGAATCTATATGAGATCGCTTGAATTGCAACCTTAAACTGCATTTGTTCTTACGAAACATTTTAACTAGAGTAATTAAACTATGGGAATTGCTCCCAACCGTTCATCATTGCTCCCAGAGACGACCCATCGCATATCTCGCAAGTGGTCTGGTAGAGCAGTTATAGGAATTACATTTGTCTGCTTGATTTCAACCCTCAGCATTCGTTTTTACTCTGAGCCACGCTTAGGGATCGGTACGTTTGTAGATCAAGATTTACGGTCGCCAAGAACGATAGCAGCGACTGATATTGAGGCAACTAAACAAGCCAAAGAACTAGCCAAACAGCAAGTTATCCCGATCTATCGTAGCAATCCTGAGATAGATGCTAATGCCATAAAGCATCTAGAAGAACTCCTGAAAGTAGGCGATAACCTGCGAATATCATCTGGCAACTTACCTTACGTCGATCGCAAAATCCTCAGTGACGACGTGCAACGATATCTTAGGCGGATCTCAAATCTGGAGTGGTCGCAGTTACAAGACAGAGTCAATAAACTTGCTGCTAATGTCAATAGTCAGGCTTCTATAGCTAGTTTTATTAATAGAGATAAAGAAGCCCCATCCGTAGCATTGGCTGAGCTAACTCAATACAAGATCAATGCTTTGCCCCAAGACTATCAAAAGCTGATCAATACTGTTACTGATATTCGCAAAGCCTATGCTATGACTCAAGAGATAGCAGCAAAAAGTCCAGAAATGTTTCGCGATCGTCTCTTGGAGATGAACAATGAAGAATGGGAAACTTGTAAAAAACTGACAACACAAGCATTGATCGATATCCAATCTACAGGAATTGTAGCTGGATTACCCGATGACATGTTGCAAAAACGGCTAACAAACCTGAGCAACTTACCAACAAATGAAGAACATCGAGCTATGTCGATTTCTTTGCTCAGTGCTACAGTCAAGCCAAATATGACGCTTGACTATGTGGGTACAACCGAAAGAGTGATCAAAGCCTCTGAATCAGTTCAGGCTCAAAGAATTTCACTTAAGGTAGGTGATTTAATCGTTAAGGGTGGGGAAAAAATTACTGAGCGACAATTCGTTATTTTAGACGAGCTAAAAATGACACAAAGGCAAGTCAATCTAAAGGGATTACTCTTGATGGTAGCAACTACAGCAATCTGCTTTGGTATATTTGGCTATGCCAATCAGCGATGGCAATATTTACTCAAAGTAAAACTACATGTTAAAGATCTGTTAGCGCTTGCAATTATCTGCTCTGGCAGTGCTTTAGCAACTGTGTTAATGGCTCCTAACATGCTTGTATTTCTCCCACTAGCGAGTGTCAGCCTAATCATCGGCAGCTTTTACAGCTCTCGACTTGCACTCTTAATCACCTGCCTCACCTCAAGCTTACTAGCGATCGCGATTAGTAGTGATTTACTAGTACTTACGCCTATAGTAGTTGGCGCAATTGTCGCGGCGGCAATTACTAACCGACCTCTCACGAGATCGCACCTAGCCGCAACAGGTCTACTAGTCGGCTTTTTACAAGCGGCTGTATATATTGCGATCGCACTTGTTGCAGGATCGACTCCACCAGTCCTGATCGCGATTACTGCGCTTCAATATGCATCGGGAGGACTGATTTCTGCGATCGTCGCTCTTGGGGCAATCCCCTATCTAGAGCATATCTCTTATGCATTAACTCCGTTTCGTCTAGCAGAGCTTGCCAACCTCGATCGCCCTTTACTCCGCCGCTTAGTCACAGAAACCCCTGGAACTTTTCAACACACTTTATTTGTGGCAAACCTCGCTGAAGCCGCCGCTCGTGAGCTAGGAGCAGATACAGCCTTAGTAAGAACAGGTACGCTCTATCACGATATTGGCAAAACTCTCAGACCTGAATATTTTATCGAAAATCAAATGGGGCAGCCTAACCCCCATGACCTACTTAACGATCCTTGGGAAAGCGCCCGAATTGTCAAAGAGCATGTTTCAGGCGGTATTAAATTGGCTCAAAAATTCCACCTTCCTGAAATGCTGCAAGCATTTATTCCAGAGCATCAAGGCACAATCACGATTAGCTATTTTTATTGCCAAGCTCAAAAGCGCTCAAATCATATAGTTGAAGCCGATTTTCAATATGCTGGACCAATTCCTCAATCTCGTGAAACAGGAATTGTCATGTTAGCTGATGCCTGTGAAGCCGCTTTGCGATCGCTTGGAACAGAAACAACTCTCGAAGCTGCCAAAAATCTGCTTATGCGAATTTTTCAAGCTCGATGGGATGACGGTCAACTCAAAGATTGCTCTTTGTCTTGGGAAGATTTAGATCGGATTGCACCTGTATTTATTAAGGTCTGGCAAGAGCGCAATCATGGCAGGATTAAATATCCACACCTAGCAGACAAACTTGACCCTTCAGGCTCTGCTTTGCCCGATCATCTTTGCAAGCCAAAAGATTCAGTAACAGCACAAATTCAGACATCAATATCAAAGAAGATTGCTTTAAAATAAGAATTTTTACGGTCTAAAACTCAAAAGCGAAAAAAGGTACTTTGTACCTTTTTTCGCTTTTGAGTTTTGATTTTTTC